>JBJSYW010000286.1:0-5545 GCA_046089985.1 Chloroflexota bacterium | reverse complement strand
ATCGCCTGGGGCAACCCGGGTTTGGCGCTGGTGTTGTCGTTTTTCGGCGGCGGTGGGATTGCCCGGCTGCTCACCGAGCTTGGGATGCTGCTGGTCGAATGGATCCGGCATGCCAGAAACCGGGAGCCTTACTTCGGTCTGCGCCGCTACCTGCCCTACTCGATCCAACTGGATCCGAAAACGCTGGTTATCACCGTTTTGATCCGGAACGACGCCATCCGGTCGGAAGTTATCGACCTGCTCGAGCGCGCCGCGGCGCGAAAATTCGCCAAACAGACCGCGCGGGCCAAAGCTGCTGCAGCCAGGCAGGCTGCGGCGCAGGGATCGAGCGCAGTGCGGGAAGATGCGGTTCAAAAAGCGCCGCAAATAGCGGCGCAAAAAGCGCCGGTTGGCGCGCCCGTGGAGAGAGCCCGTGATCACGTGGATCCCGAAATTCAGAGCGAGGCCAGGCCCAGCCCGGCAGCGCCTCCGGCCTCACCGGCGCTTCCGGCCCCGCCGGCGCCGCCAGCCTCGCTGGCGCCGCCAGCCTCGCTGGCGCCGCCCATCGTGCGGACGGAGATCCACGCCTTCATGGACCGTCTGAAAAGCATGCCCTATCACGAACCGGTCTCGGCCCTGGGGCTGAAGGTCGGATATGAGAAATGCACCATCCTGATCCAGGTCCAGGACCGGCCCGGGGTGTGCTTTGAGTGGATCATCCAGGACCGGCAGTGGTCGGTTGTCGAAGGGCAGCCGTACCCGTTCGACCTGGTTGTGACCGCCGATGAGCGGACGCTGCTCAAGGAGTTCGCCCACACGACATGGTCGAACGGCCTGAAGTTCTCAAAACCCGACGGCTCGCTCAAGTTTTCACAGGAAGAGATCCGCAACCTCGGCCAGCTGCGTTTCCATATCCTCCAGCATCTCAAGGGGCAGCCTGAGGCTTGAGGGCCAGGGAGGACACCGGATGGCGCTGCAAACCGGGCAACTGTTGAACAATCGCTACCGCATTGAGCGGCTGCTGGGTCAGGGCGGGTTCGGGGCGGTGTACCTGGCCTGGGATCATAACCTGGATGAGCACGTGGCGGTCAAGGAGAGCCTGGATACATCGCCGGCTGCTGAACGGCAGTTCCGCAACGAGGCCCGGCTGCTGTTCAAACTGCATCACCCCAACCTGCCGCGGGTGCACGACTGCTTTTCGATCCCCAACCGGGGGTTGTACCTGGTGATGGATTATATCGAGGGGGAAAGCCTGGAGCGCAAGCTGGCGAGCGCCAACGGCCCGCTGCCGGCGCAGCCGGTGCTGGGCTGGATCGGGCAGGTCTGCGATGCGTTGGAGTACCTGCACCGCCAGTCGCCGCCGATCATCCACCGGGATATCAAACCGGCCAATATCATCCTGCGCAGCGACGGCTGCCCGTTCCTGGTTGACTTTGGGATCTCGAAAGTCTTTGACCCGCAGCTCAAGACCACCATCGGGGCGCGGGCCTACACGCCCGGCTTCTCGCCGCCGGAGCAGTATGGCAGCGCGGCCACCGATGAGCGCTCGGATATCTATTCCCTGGGCGCTACGGTGTACCACCTGCTCACCGGGCAGGTCCCGCCCGCGTCGATGGATATCAGCTCTGGCGTGGCGCAGCCGCCCGCGCCGCCCCAGGCGTTCAACCCCGGCGTCACGCCCGGGGCCGGGACGGCGGTGCTGCGGGCGATGCAGCTCAACCGCGACCGGCGCTGGAGCAGCGCCGGCGAGTTCAAGCGCGCCCTGCTGGGCGGGGTTCCGGTGCAGGCGCGTCCGGCCGCGGTCCCGGCGACGATCGATCTCAACCCGTACAGCCCGCCTGCGGCGGTCCGCACCCAGGTGGTGGAGCCTGCGCCGGTCCGGGCGTCGTCCGGTGGGCGGTTGGATTCTCGCTGGCGCAGGATGGCCTACATCGCAGCGGGGTTGGGCGTGCTGGCGCTGCTGTGGGTGGCGCTGCAGCTGGGCTTGCCCGCTGGGCCGGGCATCCCGACGGAAGCGCCGGCTGTGGCTTTGGCCACGGCAGCCCCCACACCCACGGTTCCACCCTCGCCGACCGTCGATCCTGCCCTTTTCCCCCCTGCCGGCGCTCAATCCGGCGCTGCCTGGATCCGCCCGGCAGACGGCATGACGATGATCTATATCCCGGCCGGCGAGTTCTTGATGGGTTCGGGGGTTAACGGCGAAAAACCGCCGCACACGGTCTACCTGGATGCGTATTGGATCGACCGCACCGAGGTGACCAATGCCATGTACCAGATATTTGTGGATGCGACCGGTTACCAGACATTGGCCGAAAAAGAAGGCTCAAGTTGGGCTTTCGATGTTTCTGCTGGGGGTTGGAAATATACCCCAGGGGCCAATTGGCGTCACCCGCGCGGGCCGGGCAGCAGCCTGGAGGGGCTGGGTGACCACCCGGTGGTGCAGGTGGCATGGGATGACGCACTGGCGTATTGCAAATGGGCCGGAGGCAGCCTGCCAACCGAGGCGCAGTGGGAGAAAGCCGCGCGTGGCACGGACGGCCGGCGCTACCCCTGGAATGGCAGCCAGCCGGCAAGCTGTGAGTATGCCGTGATGAGTGACGGTGAGTTCGGCTGCGGCCGCAGTACAGCCTGGCCGGTGGGCAGCAAACCGGCCGGGGCCAGCCCATACGGTGTGATGGACATGGCTGGAAACGTGTTTGAATGGGTGCTGGATTGGTTCAGCCAGACCTATTATCAGATCTCGCCGGCCAGTAACCCCAGCGGGCCGGTTTCCGGTGAATATCGCGTGATCCGAGGCGGTTCCTGGGACAGCGATTCGGGAGGCGTCCCTACCACTCGCCGGCCCGGGTTCAGCCCGACTAACCAGATTGACAGCGGCGGGTTTCGCTGCGCGCGCTGAACAGGCAGCGGCGCAGGCATGCGGCACGCGCTGCGGCCCGGGGCCCACAAGGGTAGTCGGAGTGGCAGCGGCGGGCCTCGCTGTACCGGCTGAAATGTAGCGGCGCAGGAACGCCCGGCCCTCCGCGAACGCTGCGCTGCGGCCAGATGGGCATTCGGGGCATTCCTGCGCCGCTACATTGGTTCGGAGGGGGGAGTGGTGTCATACTGTGTCATCGCCCCACTTAAGCGGCATAA
This sequence comes from Chloroflexota bacterium, assembly GCA_046089985.1. Lineage (GTDB taxonomy): Bacteria > Chloroflexota > Anaerolineae > Anaerolineales > UBA4823 > RBG-16-57-11. The sequence continues at coordinate 2,431 of JBJSYW010000286.1, read as the reverse complement.
TTTGGTATACTTAACAATGTCACAACCCCGCTTAACCTGATTGACGAATTTGACTGAGACGGGCATCTACCAGGATCTGCTTGACAGCGCTTCCTTTCCGATGTGTGCAGTGGACCGCGCGGGAAGGTATGTGGTGTTTAATCGCGCCCATGCCCGCCTGGTGGCGCAGCGCTACGGCGTGCAGATCGCGGTCGGTGACAGCCTGCTGGAGCATATCACGATACCGGACGAGCGCCGGTTGGCGCAGCGCTGCCTGGAGCGGGCGCTGAACGGTGAGACGGTGACAGCCGGGGCATGGTCTGGCGAGAGCGGCGCACCCGGCGCAACCGGCGCACCCGGCGCAACCGGCGTGAGCGGCGGACGGGCGGCGCTGTACCAGCTGCAGTATAAGCCGCAGTTCGGGCCCAATGGTGAAGTGGTGGGGGCGGCGCTGGCAGCGGTGGGCAGCGATGACCTGTACCTGGCCCTGTTTGACAGCGCCAGCTCAATTAACTTGATTATCGACCCGCAGGACGGCGCGATTCTGGAGGCCAACGCCACGGCCCTGGATTACTACGGCTATTCCTATGTCGCAATGACCCGGCTCAAGCTGTGGGATATCGACCCGCGGCCGGCGCAGGCGCTGCTGGGCCTGCTGGCGCAGGCGCAGGCCGGCAGCCGGGTGGTGCTGCAGGCCACTCACCGCCTGTCGGATGGGCAGGAGCGCCAGGTGGAGATCTACCCAGCGGCGGTGGAATACGGCGGGCGGCGGGCCGTGCTGGTGGTGGTGCATGATATCACTGCCCGCTTGCAGGCGGAGGAAGCGCAGCGCCAGGCGCAGCAGCGCCTGATCGGCACGATTGACGCCATCCCCGCCCTGCTGTGGTCGGCGGCGGCCGATGGTTGGATCGACTTCTTGAACGATGGCTGGCTGACCTACACCGGTCTGACGATGGAGCAGGCCATGGGTAACGGCTGGCTGCAAGCGCTGCACCCGGACGACCTCGAGTCGACCCGGCGCACCTGGGACCAGGCGCTGCGTACCGGTCAGATGTTTGCCGTGGAGCAGCGCCTGCGCCGGGCAGACGGCGTCTACGGCTGTTTCCTGACCCGCGCCCGGCCGGTGCTGGATGAGCACGGGAAGGTGCTGAAATGGTACGGGGCCAACGCCGATATCAGCGAGCTGAAAGCCTTGGAAGGCTCGCTGAGTGAAAGCGAGCAGCGCTTCCGCGGCGCGATGGAGAACATGCAGGAGGGGCTGCTGCTGCTCGGTTGGGATTGGCGCTACCTGTATATCAACAAAGCCGCCGAGATCCAGGGCCGCCGCCCGGCGAGCGAGCTGCTCGGCCGGACGGTGATGGAATGCTGGCCGGGCATCGAGCAGACCGAGTTTTTTCGCCTGGAGCAGCAAGTGATGGAACAGCGTCTCCCGGCCCGCTATGAAGGGCAGTTTGTCTTCCCAGATGAGTCGGTGTGCTGGTTTGAGTGGAGCATTCAGCCTGCGCCCGAGGGGCTGTTGGTCCTGACCCAGGACATCAGCGCGCGCAAAATCGACGAGCAGGCGCTGCGCGAGAGTGAAGCGCGCTTTGCCTCGATGTTCCGGGTCAGCCCGGTGGGCACTGCCATCCTGCGCCGGCGCGACAAGCGCGTGACGGACGCCAACCAGGCCTTTTTGCAGCTGACCGGTTTCAGCCAGGAAGAGCTGGCAGGGCGCACGTTGGTTGAGCTGGACCTGTTCCCCAGGCTCGAAGAGCGCGCCGCCGCGGTGCAGATGATACAGCAGTCCGGCGCAATCCAGAATTTCAGCCTGAACGTGCGGCAAAAATCGGGCCAGATGCGCCATGTGCTGGCTTCGGCGGCCGATTTTGAGATGCGCGGTGAGCCACACCTGATCTTGCTGATGGTGGATATCACCCCCTTGAAGCGCGCCCAGGCGGCCCTGCTGCTGGCCCAGACCGAGTTGGAGCAGAAGGTGGACGAGCGCACCGCCGAGCTGCGCCAGGCCCAGGAGCAGTTGGAAACCCAGGCGGTGGAGCTGGAGATCGCCAATCAGGATCTGAAGCAGGCGAACGCGGCGCTGGAACAGTCGCTGCGCGCCAAGGATGAGTTCATGGCGGCCATGAGCCATGAACTGCGCACCCCGCTAGCCAACATCCTGGGGCTGACGGAACTGATGTCGTACCAGGCATACGGCGCACTGACCGAGAAGCAGGCGCATGCCCTGGGAAATATCGACAAGAGCGGCCGGCATCTGCTGGCGCTGATCAACGAGATCCTGGATTTCTCCAAGCTGCAGGCCGGGCAGCTGCACCTGTCGCTTACCCCTTGCGAGCTGGGCAGCATCTGCCAGCCGGCGCTGCAGAGGGCCAAGAGCCGGGCGGACGCCCGCAGCCAGCAGTTGGAAACCCAGGCGGTGGAGCTGGAGATCGCCAATCAGGATCTGAAGCAGGCG
>JBJSYW010000285.1:0-7473 GCA_046089985.1 Chloroflexota bacterium | reverse complement strand
CCGCCAGCGCGGCGATGGTGTGCTGCTCGCTGGGAGCGAGCAGCTGCCACAGGTTGTCCAGCACGCTGCTCAGGCGCTCGTCATCATGCTGTGACGGCAGACTGTCGCTGCCCAGCACCTGGTCCAGGATCTGGGCACAATTGAAGCTGGACACCCAGGCCGCAGCCAGCTGGATGCCCAGCGGGCTGCCGCCCAGCGCCTGGCAGATGCGTCCAATATGCTGCAGTTCGGCCGGCGGCGGATCAAAGGTTGGGCGGGCGCGGCGGGCGCTGTGGACGAACAGCTCGACCGCGGCCCCCGGCCCGGCGGCGGCCTGCCCGGCCGGCAGTCCCTGCAGCCGGATCACCTGCTCGGCCGGCAGGTTCAGCGGCAGCAGCGAGGTGACCAGCAGCCGCACCTGCGGGGCGTCCTGCGTCAGCTGGTCGAGCAGGTGGGTGCAGTCCAGCAGGCGCTCGAAGCCATCCAGTACTAACAACAGTTTCCGACGCTGCAGGTGCTTCTGCAACTGCTCCAATTCGTCGCCCGGCTGCAAGATCAGTCCCAGCCCGGCGGCGATAGCGGTGAGCGCCTGGTTGCGATCCTGGCTGTGATCCAGGCGCACCCAGCACACTGGCTGAGCGCTGTCCTGCGCCCACTCGGTGGCTGCCTGGCGGGCCAAACGCGACTTGCCCATCCCGCCGGGACCACTGATCGTCACCAGGCGGCTGTGCGCCAGCAGGCGTTTGATCTGCTCGGTCTCCTGCTCGCGGCCGAAGAAGGCTTCTAATTCTGGGGCGGCGCGCCGGGCCTGGCGAGCGGCCTCAATCAACCGTTCACCGGCCTGTTCGCCGGGCGGGAAGGCGGAGGGGGCGCGGCGGTCCAGCAGCTCATGGCTCACCAGCCACTCGATCGCAAAGTGCAGCCGGCCGGGCAGCCCGCCGCTGTGCAGGTGCAGCCAGGCCACCCAGGCGGCCGGAGCTTCCCAGTGCAGGCTGTGGCGCAGCCAAATCTGTACCCCGCCCGGCGAAAGCGGCTGCAGCGCGGCGCGGCTTTCCAGATCCAGGTCCAGGCGGGTAAGCTTCTCGAGCTGTCCGGGCAGGTGGGTGACGGCTAGGCCGATCACAAAGGCCGGCCCGGCAGCCAGCAGCCCGTACAACAGCTCCAGGGATGGCGGGTCGACCAGCGCCAGGTTGTCGACCGCGATCAAGAGCCCCGCCAGCCCCTTGCGGGTGATGTACTGGTCGATCTGCTGCAGCGCGGCCGGCAGTGAAAGGCTGTGCAGGTCTTTGAGCGCCTCCCAGGGATGCTGGGCGTCCATCCAGCTGCCCAACCGGCGGGCGCTGAGCGCCGGGGCGCCGCGCATCGACAGCACCGCATAGCCCTGCAGGCGAGCAATCTTGCATACTTCGTCAAGGAAGCGTGTGCGGCCCACCTGTGGCTCACCGGTGATGTGCAGCGCGCCCAGCCGTTTTTCGGGCAGCCGGCGCAGGAAGCGCTGGGTTTCCTGCAGCGCCGGGTCGCGCTCGATCAGCCGGTCCGGCGCTGCCGGCCCAGAACCGCCAACCGGCGCAAGGTTGGTAGATACAATCCGGCCGCGGCCGTAGGCTTTGCCCTGGTAGTGGCGCTGGTCCAGCACTTCAAACAGGTTGGGGATGGTGGTCGCATCGCTGGGGTAGGCAGCTACGCCGATGCTGGCGGTGACGCTCACCGGCGGGCTGCCGGGGTACGGGCGGCTGGTGAGCTGCTGAAACACCCGGGCAGCCAGCTGGTGGGCCTGCTCGGGCTGGGTGTTGGGAAACAGCACGATAAATTCGTCGCCGCCATAGCGGTAGACCTGATCGCTTTGGCGCACAGCGCCCTTGATGCGCTGGACCACTTCCACCAGCAGCTGATCGCCGCGCTGGTGCCCGAAGGCGTCGTTGATGCTCTTGAAGTAATCCAGGTCGACCATCAGCAGCGCAAAACCGCCCCCGTTGCGCGCACTGCGCTGCTGTTCTTGCAGCAGGCGGCTGTTGAGCCGGGCGCGCGTGAGCGCGCCGGTCAGACCGTCGTGCTGCTCACGCGGCATGAAGCCTCCGGGCGGCTGGACGGCGCTTGGAGATCATTTGACCGCCGCACCGTTCTCCCCGCCAGCACCGGCCGGTGCGCCCGGATCGGCGGGCGGCGGCAGGGCCGGCGCTTCCGGTTTGGCTTGCAATTCGTCCAGCTTGCGGCGGGTATCCGCCAGGGCGGTCTCCATCTCGGTGATCTTCTTGCGCTGCTGGCGGATCGTCCAGCGCGCCTTCAGATTAGTGGGCAGCGAGATCAGACTGCTGATCAGCGCCCCGGCTGCCAGCGCAATCACCAGCACCAGCGCCAACGAGCTTTCCAGCGGCCAGAACAGAAAATTGACCTTTACCGGGTTGCTGTTTTGCAGGGCGAATAGGATCGCCAGGGCGGCGATCAACAGCGCAAAAAAGAGCCCAGTCTGCATGGATGACCTCCGATTAACAATACGAGATGGTGTATTGTATCAGCCCGGGCGGTCAAAGTAGGCCGGGATCGAGCTTTTCCAGGCCTGAAACGCCAGCGGGATGCGCCGGCGGTGCCCCGGGTCCAGCGCTTCCGGCACCTGCGCTTCGCTGAACCAGTCCATCCCCAAGATCTCGTTGGCGAAGGGCGGCACGGCATGTTCCAGCGCCACCGGGCGGCACAGGAACTGGAACATGTACAGCTGGTGGCGGCTGACTGCGCCGATGTAGCGTGAGTCAAACACCCCGATCAGCGAGCGCGCCTCGCAGCGCCAGCCGGTTTCTTCCAGCGCTTCGCGCAGCGCGCCTTCGGCCGGGGTCTCTCCGGTGCTCAGCGCGCCGCCGGGCATCGCCCACAGACGGTTGTCGGCGCGCTGGATCAGCAGGATGCGCCCGGCGTCGTCGATAATCGCCGCATCGCCGGTGACCAGCGGGGTGGGGCGGTTGAAGACCGGCCCGCGCAGCGCTTCAAGCGCCGGCAGCGGCTCGGCAGAGGCTACCGCAAGCATCTGCATGGCAATCTGCTGGATCTGCTGGTAGTTCTCCCGGTCATAAATGTTGGGGCTGTACAGCAGCCCCATGGCAGACATATCGCGCAGGCGGTCGCTCCACAGGGCGATCTGCTGCGCCAGCGAGGCATTTTCCAAGGTTTGCTCCATGAGGGTCGGATTGGTGGACGAAGTAGCGCCTGCCGGGCGGCTCAGCGCTGCGCCAGGTAGGCCAGCCAGCGCTTGCCGGCGCCGGTTTCTTCCTGGTGGTAGATGACCTGGAAACCGGCGGCTTGAAGCAGGGCGCTGAACTCGCCGGGGGTATACCGGGCGAAGAAGCGCTGTACCAGCGTGCCATAGCCTGGCTCCCAGGATTCGCCCGCCCCAGCCTGCACTTCAATCGCCAGCGTGCCACCCGGGCGCAGCACGCGCTGCATCTCGGCCAGCGCGGCGGGGGCCAGCGCCTTGGGCAGGTGCAGCAGGGCGGCGCAGCACCACAGCCCGTCGAAGGCTGCGCCGGGAAAGCCCAGGCTGGTCATGTCCATCTGGGCCAGCCCGGGTGGATGCGGGGCTAGCGCCCGGCGGGCGTAGCCCAACATCCCGACTGACAGGTCGATGCCCAGCGGGCGCAGCGTATGCGCCAGGAACCAGCCCAGGTCGCGCCCGGTGCCGCAGCCCACATCCAGCAGGCGCGCCCCCGGGCCGATGACCTCCAGCAAGCGCCCGGCCATCTGCGCCAGGCCATCCGGCAGGGCGGCGTGGTTGGCTGCGGCATAGGTCTCGACCAGCTGGTCGTAGGCGGATTGGTTCAGGCGGCTGGCTTCATCGCTCATTGCGGCGCTCCATGGTTCAGGGCAAGCTGCTCTCGAACGGGCGGCCTGCGGCGTTGCAGATGAACTGCACCGCGTTGCGCCCGGAGGCGGCGGCCAGCGGCACGCTGCCGCCCGGCTCCACCCACTGCCCGGCCAGGTACAGCCCATCCAACCCGGGCAGGGTCTTACGCATCCCGTTGATCATGCTGAACATCGTTTCGCGGGTCAGCAGCCAGCCGCAGCTCGAGCCGAGCCAGTTGCCGGTGTAGCGCTCGTAGCTGAGCGGGGTAGCCACATCATTGACCTCGATGCAGCCCTTCAGCCCGGGGTAGACCGTTTCCAGCCAGTCGACCAGCACGCCCGATTCCTGCAGCTGCTCCTCATTATAAATCCGCCGCCCATAGATGCGCTGCCAGTATTCGTACGGCGTGGTCAGCATGATCTCGACCACCGATTTGCCCTGTGGGGCCAGCGACGGGTCAAAGCAGTAGTGTTTGACCCCGATCTCGCTGCGCGGCTGCCCGGCGATCTCCACCGGCTGGTCGAGCAGGTAGGTGGTCCAGTGCGGCTCGGCGCTGAAATCGCGGTTCACGCCCAGCGAGACCTGCAGCTGCGAGTGCACCGGCAGATGTCCGTCGTACTGGCGGCGCAGCGCCCGGTCGGCGTAGCGCCCGCCGAGCATGTCGAAGATCAGGTTGTGCCCGTCGCAGGCGGCGATAATGGCATCGGCGTAGTATTCTTCGTTGTTATACAGGCGCACGCCCACCGCCCGGTCGTTTTCGACCAGCACGCGCTCCACCTGGGCGCTGTAATGTACCTGCCCGCCCAGGGCAGTGTAGCGCCGCTCGATGGCGCGGGCGAACTCCAGCGAAGCGCCCACCGGGAAGCCGGCGTTGCGGTTGTGCATCGCCGCCAGCAGCGACATGCCCACCATCATCGGGATGCTGCTCCAGGCGAACATCTGCGGGATGGCCTGGCGCAGGAAGGGATCTTTGAAGCGTTGGGCGAAGCGGTCGGCCGGCAGCATGCCCCACTGTGCCAGCGGCAGCAGGAAGGGGGTCATCTTCTGGCCGAAGGCGCGCCAGTCCAGGGCGTTCATCAGCGGGCGCGGTTTTTCGTTCAGCACCGACATATCGAAGCGCTCAAAGGCGCGGATACCGCGGCAGAAGGCGTGGATGTGCGCGGCGTCGGCCGGGGAAAGCGCCAGCAGGTGCGCCTCCAGCCGGTCGGGGTCGGTATAGACGATCAGTTCCTGTCCGGCTGGGCCGCGCACGCGCATGAACTCGTCGTGGTCGATAAACTGCCGGCCCTGCACCGCCCCCAGTTCCTGCCACATGCGGTTGAAGGGCTGGCCTTCACCCGAACCGAACAGATAATGGATGCAGCCGTCAAAGACGTAGTCTTTGCGTTCCCAGGCGGTGCACAACCCGCCCGGCAGGTGATGCATCTCGAACACCTGGCTTTGGAAGCCGTTCATTTGGGCATAACAACCGGCTGAAAGCCCGGCGATGCCGCCCCCTATGATCAGGATGGATGGATTTTTGGCGCTCATTGGATAGGTAGGATTTTATTTGTCTACAAGGGTTAAGCGATTATACTGCATTGGAACCGGGCGCTGCCGGGCAGCGTCTGGAAGATGTGATGAAAATGACCATGCACACGCGCCGGCAGGCGCTGACGCTGTTGTTATTCCTGGCTGCTGCGCTGGCGGGCGGCTGGGCGGCGCTGTTCGCCGGTCTGCCCGCGCCAGATGCGCTGGCCCGACGGCTGAACCCACCCAGCATCCGCATCGAAGACCGCTACGGCCGGCTGCTGTACGAGGCGCTGCCCGGGGAGGGCGGGCGCAATACGGTGGTGGCGCTGGAGCGCATCCCGTTGGCCTGCCGCCAGGCGACCGTGGCGACCGAGGACCGGCGCTTCTACAGCCACCCGGGGGTAGATGTGTGGGGCATCGGCCGGGCGGTGTGGGCCAATCTGCGCGGCGGCGAGACGCTCTCCGGCGCCAGCACGATCACCCAGCAGGTGGCGCGCAACCTGCTGATGGACGCCGGCGAGCGCAGCCAGCGCAGCCTGCGTCGCAAGCTGCGCGAAGGCTACCTGGCCTGGCGGTTGACCAACCGTTTCAGCAAAGACCAGGTCCTGGCGCTGTACCTGAACCAGAGCTACTACGGTGGGATGGCGTATGGCATCGAAGCCGCCGCCCAGACCTACTTCGGCAAGCCGGTGGAGCGGCTAGACCTGGCCGAATGCGCCCTGCTGGCGGGTCTGCCGCAGGCCCCGGCGTTGTACAACCCGTTCACCGACCTCGCCGCCGCCCGCCGCCGGCAGGCGGTGGTGCTGGGGCTGATGCAGACGGCCGGTTCCATCGACGCGTCACAGCGTGCCCTGGCCGAGCGCGAACCGTTGGTTTTCACGGAAACCCCGTACCCGATCCGCGCTCCACATTTCGTGATGCAGGTGCGAGCCCAGATCGATGCGCGCTTCACTCCCGAGCAGGTCTACCAATACGGCGGGCTGGCGGTGCGCACCACGCTCGACCTGGATTGGCAGACGCTGGCCGAGCAGGCGGTGCAGCGCCACCTGGACGAGCTAAAAAAGACCCACGGTGGGGTCAGCCACAACGTCAATAGCGCCGCTCTGGTGGCGCTGGACCCTGCCAGCGGCAAGGTGCTGGCGCTGGTGGGCAGCCCGGACTACTTTGACGCCGCCCACGCCGGGGCGATCAACATGGCCCTGGCCCCGCGGCAGCCTGGTTCGGCGCTCAAGCCGCTGGTGTATGCCGCGGCGCTTGACCCGCGCAGCCCGGCCCCCTGGACGGCTGCCACCATGCTGCTGGACGTGCAGACCTCCTTCGTCACCGGCAGAGGCCAGGCCTACACCCCGGCCAATTACGACCTGCAAGAGCATGGCCCGGTGACGGTGCGCCAGGCGCTGGCTTCGTCGCTGAATATCCCAGCTGTGCTGACGATGCAGCACGTGGGCCTGGAGCGTTGGGTGGGGCTGGGACGGGCGCTGGGCCTGTCCACGCTGAGCGAGCCGGCCTCCTATGACCTGTCGCTGGCGCTGGGCGGTGGGGAAGTGCGCCTGCTGGACCTGGCAGCCGCCTATAGCGCGCTGGCCAACACCGGCTACCGGGTGCAGCCGCAGACGCTGTTAGAAGTGCGCGATGCCCACGGGCAGGTAATCTACACCCCGCCCGCAGCGGCGCGCCTGCGTGTGTTGGATGAGCGCGTGGCCTGGCTGATCAGCGATATCCTTAGCGATCCGGACGCCCGGCGGATCGGTTTTGGCGCCAACAGCATCCTGCGCCTGGACCGCCCGGCGGCGGTCAAGACCGGCACCACCAGCAACTTCCATGACAACTGGACGGTGGGGTATACCCCGGGGCTGGTGGTGGGGGTCTGGTCAGGCAACACGGATTACACCCCGATGCGAGATGTCAACGGTTTAAGCGGGGCGGCGCCGATCTGGCACCAGTTTATGCGCAGCGTGCTGGCCGGCCGGCCGGTGCAGCGCTTTGACCGCCCGGCCGGGCTGGCGCAGGTGGAAGTGTGCAGCCCGACCGGGCTGCTGCCCGGCCCGGCCTGCCCGTATCGCGAGCAGGAGTGGTTTATTGACGGCACCCAGCCGCGCCAGGTTGAGGCGCTGTACCGGGAGGTCTACCTGGACCCGGCCACCGGCCGC
>JBJSYW010000284.1:0-7162 GCA_046089985.1 Chloroflexota bacterium | reverse complement strand
CACATCCCGATGCGCATCGGCGAGCGCAGCCTGGGGGTGATCAGCGCGGAGCGCTGGCAGGGTGAGCCATTTGGGCGCGAGGAACAGCGCCTGCTGGTGACGGTGGCGGGGCAGCTGGCCGCGGCTCTGGAGCGGCTGCAGGTGGAAGCCGGGCTGGAGCAGCGCGTGCGCGAGCGCACCGCCCAGCTGGAAGCGGCCAACCGGGAACTGGAGTCGTTCAGCTATTCGGTCTCGCACGATCTGCGCGCCCCGCTGCGCGGCATCGACGGCTACTCGCGCCTGCTGCTGGAAGAGCTTGGCGACCGGCTGGACGGCGATGCGGGCGAATATGTGGCGCGGCTGCGCGAGAGCGCCCAGCGCATGGGCCGCCTGATTGACGACCTGCTGCGCTTTTCCCGCCTGGGCCGCCTGCCGGTGAATAAGGCGCCGGTGGACCCGGCTGTGCTGGTGAACGATGTGCTGGACGAGTTGCGCCCCGAGTGGCAGGACCGCGCGGTGCAAATTGAAGTCGGGCCGCTGCCGCCGTGCAGCGCCGACCCGGCCCTGCTGCGCCAGGTTTGGGCCAACCTGGTGAGCAATGCGTTGAAGTATTCATCGCACTGCGCCCAGGCGCGGGTAGAGATCAGCGCCCATGAACTAGACGGGCAGGTGGTGTACTGCGTGCGCGATAATGGGGTGGGGTTTAACATGCAGTACGCCGACAAACTGTTCGGCGTGTTCCAGCGTCTGCATCACCAGGATGAGTTCGACGGCACCGGGGTGGGCCTGGCGATCGTGCAGCGGATTGTGCTGCGGCACGGCGGGCGGGTGTGGGCCGAAGCGCAGGAAGGCCAGGGGGCCAGCTTCTTCTTCACCCTGTAGCGCGGGCGGGCGCTCGCCGCTCCGGAAACCGCATGCCCGACGCAGCGGGCGACCGCAGCTTCCCGGGCGGTGGGCTGCGGTCGCCCGCTGCGCTTGCAGCCCACTGCCCGGTCAAAAAACGCGGTCTAGCCGGCGCTCTTCAGGTAGATGCCGGTCGGGTCCAGCTCCTGGCGCAGGATGCGCAGCTCATCGGCGCTGGGCGGCTCGGTCACGCGCAGTTCGCCGGCCACTTTCAACTCCCAGCCGGTATTGGCGCGGGCCTCGTCGGCGGTCTTGCCGGGGTGCAGCGCGGTCAGCATCAGCTCGCCGTTGTCATCCGGCTCGAGGATGCCGATATCGGTCACCACGCTGGTGGGGCCGCCGCCGCGCAGCCCAAGCGCCTGGCGCTCGGCCTTGCCGCCCAGGTTGCCGGCCGAGGTGCGGAAGTCGCACTTCTCGGGGAAGCGGCGCTTCTGGTGCGGGGTCATCAGGATGCAGCGGTTTGCCCAGGCGGCGATCTCCTTCGATCCGCCGGAGCCGGGCAGGCGCACCTTGGGGTGATCGTAGCTGCCGATGACGGTGGCATTGATATTGCCAAAGCGGTCAATCTGCGCCCCGCCCATGAAGCCCACATCCACATTGCCGCGCTGCAGGTAGAGCGAGAAGATATCGTACATACTGCACACCGCAGTCGCGCCGGTCACCAGGGTCGGGTCGCCGATCGAGAGCGGCAGCCGGGCGGGCTGCGCGCCGATCACGCCGGCTTCGTAGATCATCAGCAGGTTGGGGGCGTGGGTGCGGCGGGCCAGGTTACAGGCCAGGTTGGGCTGGCCGACGCCGACGAAGACCACGTCTCCATCGCGCAGCAGCCGGGCGGCGTTAACGATCATCAACTCGGCTGCGTTATAGGTGGCTTGATTTTCCATCCAGCTTCTCCATAAGTCATCAGATGCGTGGGCCGGGCATGCGCCCGGCTCAGCGGACCTGGTCTAAGAACGTTTCAATTAACCCGGCTACGGCAGCCGGGGCTTCGAGCGGCACCAGGTGGGTGGTTTCGGGCAGCGACACGATGCGCGCCCCGGGCAGCTTGCGCTGAAACAGGGCCGCGCTGGCCTCGCTGAAGGTATCGGTGAGCGCGCCGCGCACCACCAGCAGCGGCGGCTGCAGGCCGGGCAGGCTGCGCCAGATCTCCAGGTCGGCGCGCAGGCTGGTGACGTAGATGCGTGCCTCCCAATCCGGCGGGTAGCACAGCGCCAGCGAACCGTCGGCCTGCTCGCAGGCCAGGCTGTCGACGTAGGCAGACAGCGCGGCGTCATCCATGCGGGCGAAGACCGGCTTCTTGCGGTAGTTGGCGAACATCGCCTGGCGGCTTTCGAAGGCGCTGCGGCGGCGCAGGGCGCCCTTGACCAGCGGGTGAACCCGGTAGGCCAGGCCCAGTCGGTAGGTCAGCTCCCACAGGTAGGTGGCCTGGGGCAGGAAGATCACCGGGTCGAGCAGCACCACGGCGCGAAAGCGCTGCGGCTGCTGCAGGGCCAGGCGCAGGGTGGCGTTGCCGCCCACCGAGTGCCCCACGCCGATTACCGGGCCCAACTGCTCCTGGTCCAGGTAAGCCGCCAGGTCGCCGGCGAAAGGACGCCAGTTGTGCACTTCAGCCGGGCGGCAGTCTGGCCACAGCGGGCGCATGCGCATCGCCATGACGCGCCGGTGCTGCGCCAGGCGCTCCAGCAGCGGGCGGTAAGCCTGCGGCGGGTAGCCGTTGGCGTGCAGGAAGTGCAGCACCGGGCCGCGGCCTCCGAAGTCGTGTCCAGGGATCATCGTCAGGTTCCCGAGAGCGGGCGGGCGGCCCGGCTAGTACTGCCCGTAGTCGACTGGCTCGCTCAGGCAGCTTTCGATCTTCAGCCGGGCGTGGACCTCCGGTCCGAGCTTTTCCCAGTACTCGGCGCGGTCCTTGACGCCGTAAACCCACTCGTCCAGCCAGGCCTTGACTGCCGCCGGGTCGGCGCTGATCTTGTCCCACTCCAGGTAGAGCTTGTTATCCCGGTCGTAATAACCCTGCGTGTAAGACGGGTGGCTGGCATATGGCACGTGACACACGGCGTCGACGATGATGCCGGGGATCATGGTGCGATTGGGATCGGAGCGGATCACGCGCTCGTCGACGATCTCCTCGGCGGTCAGGATGACATGGCGGGCGGCGAAGGCGGCCTCTTTCTGCTCGCCGATGATGCCCCAGATCTGGGCGTTGCCCTGTGCGTCGCAGCGCTGCACGTGGACGATCGCCACATCGGGGTTCAGCGCCGGTACCACCACCACCGGTTTGCCCGAGTAGGGGTCGGTGACGGTGCGGTAGAGCGGATTGGCCTTTTCCAGGTCATCGGCCCCGGTCAGGTTCATGGGCAGGAAGGGCAGCCCGGAAGCGCCGGCCTGCAGGCGGGTGATCATGCCGAAGTGCGAGTATTCCTCCCACTCCAGCCGGCCGGCTTCCAACTCGCCGCGTACCAGGCGCAGCGAGCCCACGCCGGGGTTGCCCATGTAGGAGAAGATCACCTTGCGGGCGCAGCCGGCGGCGACCATCTGGTCGTAGATCAGGTCGGGGGTGGCGCGGGCCAGGGTCAGGTCTTTGCGGCCCTGGCGGATGATCTCGTGACCGGCGGCAAAGGGGATCAGGTGGGTAAAGCCGGCGGCATAAACAACATCGCCATCGTGCACGTACTGGCGGATGGCTTCGGAAAGGGATGTGAGTTTGTTCATAAGGGGTTTATTGGGTCGAAGGAAGCAGCCGGGTGGGCAGACCCGCCCGGCTGCTTCAATGGGTCCGCTTATTCGACGTTGGTCATGATCTGTTCGTGCATGTAGATCGGTACGTAGTAGTGCCCGCCGCCGTTCTTGCCGGTTGAGCCGCTGCCCTTCCAGCCGCCGAAGGGTTGGAAGCCGGGCCACGCGCCGGTGGTGGCGCCCTGCGGGCGGTTGGCGTAGGTTACGCCGGCCTGGATGTTCTGGAAGAACCAGCGCGCTTCGTCCTTGCTGCCGTAGAAGCCGGCGGTCAGGCCGTAGTTGACATCGTTGGCTTCCTGCATCGCTTCTTCCAGGCTGCCGATCTTCGCCACGGTGGTGATGGGCAGGAACATTTCGTGCTTCCACAGGCGGTGATCCAGCGGGACGTCGGCTGCCAGGGTGGGGGTGCAGAAATAGCCCTTGCCGAAATCGCCGTCGGTCAGCACCTTGCCGCCGGTCAGGATCGTGCCGGCCTGTGACAGCTCTTCGCAGAACTCCTTGTATTCCTGGTACGAGCTGCTGTTGACCACCGGGCCGAGGAAGACGCTGCGGTCGGTCGGATCGCCGATCTTGAGCTTATTGGTCAGCTCGACCAACTTGCCCACCAGTTCATCGTAGACCGGTTCTTCAATGTAGACCCGCGAGCAGGCCGAGCACTTCTGGCCCTGCAGGCCAAAGGCCGAGCGCACGATGCCGGTGGCGGCGCGTTCCAGGTCGGCATGGCGGGAGACGATGGCGGGGTTCTTGCCGCCCAGCTCCAGCACGGTGGGGCGCACATAGGGGCCGTTGGCGAAATCGCGGAAGATCTTCATGCCCACGTCGAACGAGCCGGTGAAGGTCACGCCGTCGACCTCCGGGCTGTCGATCAGCGCCTGTCCAAGAGTGCGGCCCGGGCCGGTGACGAAGTTGCACACGCCGGCGGGCAGGCCGGCGTCGCGGAAGCATTCGGCCAGCAGGCGCACGATCCAGGGGGTGTCGGTGGCGGGCTTGATCACCACGGTATTTCCGGATACCAGCGCTGCGCCCAGCGGGCCGCCGGTCAGCGCGGTGGGGAAGTTGAACGGGCTAATCACCAGCCACACGCCGTACGGGCGCAGGATCGAATAGTTGGTGGAGCTGTAGCCAACCAGCGGGTCGCGGCCCATTTCAACCAGGTAGCCGTTGTTCTTTTCCATCTGGTAGCACGAATAGCGCACCAGGTCAGCCGTCTCCTGAACATCGCCCAGCGCTTCCATGCGGTTCTTGCCGACTTCGAGCGACATCGCCGCGCCCATGATATACAGGCGGTCCTCGATCAGGTCGGCGGCTTTGTTGACCAGGCGCACGCGCTCCTGCCAGGGGGTGGCGGCCCAGCCGGGGAACGCCCGGCGGGCGGCAGCCAGCGCCTGGTGGGCGTGCTGAGCGCCGCCTTTCTGCATCACCGCCAGGACGGTGTTGGTGTCGATGGGGGTGCGGTCTTCGAATTTATCGTCCGCATATACATCCTGGTTGTCGATGATCATGGCGTATTCTTTGCCCAGGTTGGACTTCCACTGCGCCAGGGCCGCATCGAACGAGGTGTGCAGTTCCTCGGGCGGGTTGAACATCGTGGCGTAGGTCAGCTTAAATTTGTCGGCCATAAGTTTCTCCTTGTGAAATGGATATGAGAAGGACCGGGAGTGCTGGCTTTATCACCGGGGAGCAGCCTGTCTCAGGCCCCCTGCCCGGCGCATGGTACAGGCAGCAGCGCACGCGTATAGTATAGCGTAGAGTAGTCCGGACGTCAAAAGACGTTGCTCGTATGCGTGGGGTGACAGTACTCATATCCGATTTTACAATTGCGCATCGGCCGGTTTCGATGTATCATCTATCCAGATCTGAGCTGCGTAATCTGTGCAAAGGAGACCGGGATGCTCTTTTCGAAGACGACCTTCCTTGGCATTGATCCGACCGCCGGCGAGAAACCTTTCGTCTATGCTGCGCTGGACAATGACCTGCGGCTGCTGGCGTTGGGCGGCGGGAACATCGACGATATGCTGGCGTTTGCCGCCGGGCAAGCGGCGTGTGTGGCGGCGGTGTGCGCTCCACCGCGCCCCAACCAGGGGTTGATGCGGCGCGAGGGCGTGCGTGCGGCGCTCTCCCCAGCCCCGCACCCCGGGCGGTGGGAGAACTGCCGTGTGGCCGACTACCAGCTGCGCCTGTACCAGTTGAGCATCCCCGCTACCCCCGATCAGGAGAGCGCCTGCTCGGGCTGGATGCGCATGGGCTTCAGCCTGCACCGCCGGCTGGCCGAGCTGGATTACTGCGCCTACCCGCAGGCCGGCGAGCGGCAGGCGCTGGAGGTGTACCCGTACGCTTGCTACGCCGCGCTGCTGGAACGGCTGCCCTTCCCAAAGCATACCCTGGAGGGCCGGCTGCAGCGCCAGCTGGCGCTGTTCGAACGCAAGCTGGGTGTGCCCGATCCGATGGATTTCTTTGAAGAGGTCACACGCCACCGGCTGCTGAGAGGCATCCTGCCGCTGGAGATGCTGTATTCAGCCGGCGAGCTGGACGCGCTGGCGGCGGCGTATACCGCCTGGCTGGCGGCGGTCCACCCCGAGCAGATCAGCCTGCTGGGCGACCCGGGTGAGGGGCAGGTCGTGCTGCCCACCGCCGCTCCAAAGCTGTACGCATAACCCACATCCCACATCGAGGTTTTTTTCTGGAGCTATGCCGCGCACCAAGCTGATTATCAACCCGAATGCAAACCTGGGCCGGGCGGCGGCTGCCGCTCAGGCGCTGCTGCCGGCGCTGGCTGGGCCGGCGGGTGAATTGGAGTGGACCATGACCACCGGTCCCGGGCATGCCGTCGAGCTGGCGCGCCAGGCGGCGGACCAGGGCAGTGAGCTGGTGATCGCCGGCGGGGGCGACGGTACAACCCACGAAGTGCTCAACGGGCTGATGCAAACCCCGCCCGAGCGCCGGCCGCGCCTGGGGGTGGTGCCGCTCGGCTCGGGCAATGATTTCGCGCACGCGGTGGGGATAGACCCGCAGCCGGCGGCGGCGCTGCGCCAGGCGCTGACCGGCGACCCGCATCGGGTGGATGTGGCGCAGCTGACCGACAGCCTGGGGCGGGTGGAGTATTTTGGCAACACGCTGGGGATCGGTTTTGACGCTACGGTGACGCTGCGCTCACGCCAGTTCCGCGCGCTGCGCGGCTTCCTAATCTACCTGGCGGCGGTAACGCAAACCATCCTGCTCAATCACGAAGCGGTGAGCATGCGGGTGGAGAGCGACCGGGAGCAGTTCAGCCAGCAGATGGTGATGCTGGTGCTGTGCAACGGCGGGCGCGAAGGCGGCGGGTTCCGCGTTTCACCGGCCTCGCGGCCCGACGACGGGGTGATGGAGTACGCCGCAGTGGGCAAGGTGTCGCGGCCGCGCATGTTCCGCCTGCTGCCGGAGGTGATGCGCGGCACCCACGCGCGTTTCAAGGATGTGCGCATGGGGCAGTTCCAGCGCCTGTCGATCCAGGCCGACCAGCGGTTGTACATCCACGTCGACGGCGAGATCTTCGCCGGGTGGGGCACAG
>JBJSYW010000283.1:0-2870 GCA_046089985.1 Chloroflexota bacterium | reverse complement strand
AAGAAGATCCCCAGCCGGCCAAGCGGAGCGCCCAACCAGCCGCGCGCCCCAAAGACCATCAGCAGGGCGATGCCGGCGGCGGTGTGCGGCACGACCACCGGCAGGTCGATCAGCCCTTCGAGCAGGCGTTTGCCGGGGAAGCTGCGGCGGGCCAGCAGGTAGGCCAGCGGCAGCCCGCCCAGCAGGGCGATAGCGGCGGCAGCGGCGGCGGCGGCGAAGGTCAGCCCCAGCGAGCGCAGCAGTTCGGGGTCGAGCAAGGCCGCGGCCAACCCGGCCGGCGGCGCGCCGAATAGCAGCGCGGCCAGCGGCAGCAGCACAAACAGCGCCAGCCCGGCCGCCAACAGGGCGAAAACCAATGTCAGACGCCGGCTGCCGGGGGACGGTCGGCGTTCGGCGCTTATTTTGCGCATAGGCTGGCCAGTTCGGCCGGCATGACGGCTGCGCCGTCACAGGTGGGCGACTCGATCAGCGGTTGGTAAGCGGCGGACATCACCCGGCGGCCCTCAGGCCCCAGCAGGAAGGCGATGAACTGCGCCGCCTGGGCCGGGTGCGGGGCGTTGACCGGGATGGTGATGCCATAGCCGATCGGCTCGCCGCGGAAGACCGGCTTCACCGAAGCAAAGCGCTGAAAATCCAGCTTGACCGTCACCCGCCCGTAGGCTGCGGCCTGCTGCGGCGCGCCCAGGTTGATCCCGTCCGGCAGCGCCACGTACGGCAGCCCATGCTGGCGGATGACGCTCTCGTACTCGAAGGCGTAATCCAGATCGCCCGATTCCAACAGCGCGATCAGCTGGATGCTGGCGCCGCGCACCACAATCCCGCTGCCCGGCAGCGGTTCGATGATTTCGGGCACGCTGATCTCGATCGTGTCCTCCTCGAAGGCGCTGATCGGGTAGCGGAACTTGCCGCCCAGCACGGATTTGAAGATCCCCGGGCAATCGTACAGCCCCTCGGCCAGTTTGAGCGCCATCAATGCCCGGTAGCCGGCGGCGTCGAAGCGCGGGTCGGCGATCCCCAGGCTGCCTCCGGGGCGGCGGATCACCTCGCTCCAGTTCTCGGCGGTCAGCTCGCCGGCGAAGCGGCTGTGCGGGCCATAGGCCAGCGCCAGGCGGTTGGCAGCGAAGCGCAGGTACCAGGCGGCGTAGGGGCGACCGCTTTGCGGCTCGACGGCGGTGTACATCAGCATCGGGATCAGGGCATGGTCGGCGGTGGCGACCACGTCGATGGCCTCGTGCAGTTCGGTGACGTGGCGGATGACCTGGATGCTGCCGTGGCATTCATTACGCACATCGATCTCGGGATGAGCCTGCTCGAAGGCGGTCTCCAGTTCGGCGAACGGCACGATCAGGCTGCCGGCGCAGAAGACCACCAGGGGGGTGCGCTGCGCCGGGGCCGCCGGGGCCGTCGTTTCGGCGGCCCCGGCAGGAGCGGAGAGCGGCTGCGCCGCAGGTTGGCTGCCGGCGGCTGGCGGCGCAGCCGCGCCGGGGGCGGCAGGCGGGGATGTGCAGGCCGCCAGCAGCGCCGCCAGCAGCGCCAGGCTCAACGCCCAGTGGGGCAGCCCGCCCGGGCGGCGGTTATTTGATCTCGATCGCCACAACATCGCGGGTCCACAGGCTGCTGGGGAAGCCCGGCATCACCAGCAGGTAGGAGCCGGGGGCTTCGTCGAAGGCCAGCAGGCAGCCGGTGCAGGCCAGCAGCTCGGACAGCGCCGCCTCAACCGTGTAGCCATCGGCGGCGCTGAACAGCACCGTTTTGGCCCCGGCGGCCGGCTGGGCCAGCGCCAGCAGGTCGTTGATCAGCACGCCTTCGTAGCTCTGCTTTCCCTTCTTGGGGTGTTCGGCTTCTATCTTGACCACCGGCATCGCCAGCAGGTCGGCGTGCATGAAGCCCAACGGCTTGGCCACCTGCCCGGTGATGATCAGCTCGGCCGGCGGGACGGAGACCGGCGGCGCAGGCGGCTGCTCTGCGGCAGCGGTGGGCGCTGCTTCGGTCGCTGCGGGCGGGGTGGGTGAAGCCGGCGGCATGATCTCGTTGGCTTTCTGCAGCACAGCCGGATCGATCAGCAGGTTGATCCTGACCACGCTGCCGATCATCTCTTTGCCATCCAGCCCCGGTCCAACCAGGCGCAGCGGGAAGTACTTCTCGGGCAGCGGGCCGTCGTCCACCATGTAGGCCAGCAACACATCGCGGTTGTGGGCCAGGCGGGCGATCGGCAGGGTGATCGAATAGCCGTCGCCTGCCACCAGCTGGACATCGTAGCCCAGGCTGCCCAGCAGATCCCAGAAAGCCGGACCATCGTGTTTGATGGCGTCATCCACCCGCCCGGCGAAGTAGAACAGCGGCGTCCCGGCCCATTCCTGGCCCTTGTCGTCGGTCCAGGATGCGGCATGGCAGCCGGGGGCTGAGCAGGATTGGAAGCTGTTGCGGTCGATGGTATCGTCGATCGCGCCGTGCAGGTCCAGGCCCCATTCGGCGCCGACCGGCTTCAACTCGATGCGCGTGACCCACTTCACCGACCAGTGCCCGTCGGTGACCTGGTTGTTCTTGCTGCTGATGATCGCCAGGCGCAGCGGGCCGTCGGTTTCGGCGGAGATCGGTTGGCCCTGGTTTTCATAGGCCAGGATCATGGTCAGCGGCTCGTCCATCTGGCGCTCGTCGCCGGTGGCCGGATCATAGGCGATAAATTCGCCGTTGATGATCTGGTTGTACGAGATGGTCATAAAATAGCCGTCTTTGGCGACGATGTTCAAGCTGAAATCGGGAGTCAATCCGCCGGCCAGCTTGGCCAGCTCAACCAGCGACACCCCGGTGAACTGGGTGGGCACGGTGATGATCCCGGCGCTGCTCTTGATTCCGGCCTGCCCGCCGGT
>JBJSYW010000282.1:0-3423 GCA_046089985.1 Chloroflexota bacterium | reverse complement strand
TGCTATTGCTGCTGCTGCTGGCCTCGGGGCCGGGCTGCGGCGGCGGCTGCACGCCGTCCTGCTGCTGGCGCTGCTGGCGCTGCTGCTCAAGCTGGCCGTGCTGGCGGCGGCGGTGGCCGTGCTGGAGAACCTGATGGCCCGGGCGCGCTTCATCAAGGCCCCGGCGCTGTCGTGGCTGGCCCTGGGCGCGGCGCTGCTGGCGTTTGTCTTTTACCTGGCGCGGGTGTAGGAGGCGGGCATGAGCGTTTTCGTGGTCGGCAGTATCCTGGTCCCGCTGTTGGGCAGCCTGCTGGTGCTGGCCCTGCCGCGCAGTTGGATCAAAGGCTTCAGCGTGACTGCCGCCGGGCTGGCGGCGCTGTGCAGCCTGCTGGTGTTGGCGCTGTTCACCCAGCACGGCAAGCAGGCTGCCGCCTTCGACCTGCTGGCGCTGGGCAGCACCACGGCCTTCGGGGTGGTGCTGGACCGGCTGAGCGTGCTGATCGGTGCGGCGGTGGTCTCGGTCGGTTTCCTGGTGGTGCTGTACTCGACCGGCTATCTGAGCGCGGCCAACCGTGAGCATCCGGAGAAGACCGTCCAGCGGCGTTACTACTTCTTCCTGCTGCTGTTCATCTGCGCTATGGCCGGGCTGGTGTATTCGTCCACCATGCTGGGCCTGCTGGTCTTCTTTGAGCTGACCGGGGTATGCTCCTGGGGGCTGATCGGCTACTACGATAACCCGATCGCCCGCCGCTCGGCGCTGAAGGCGCTGGTCACCACCCAGGTGGCCTCGCTCGGCCTGTATGCCGCCACAGCCTACTTCTTCGCCCTGACCGGCGACTTCCGCCTGGGCGGGTTGGCCGGCCTGGACGATGCCGCCAAGATCGCCATCTTCGCCGGGGTGATCATCGCCGGGCTGGGCAAGTCGGCCCAACTGCCGTTCCATTTCTGGCTGCCGGATGCGATGGTAGCGCCGACCCCGATCTCGGCCTATCTGCACGCCGCTTCGATGGTCAAGGTGGGGGTATACATCCTGGCCCGCTGCCTGGCCTCGGCCGGGCAGGTGCCGGAGGTGATCGGGGCGGTGGGCGGCGTGCTGGCGATCGCCACGCTGCTGTATGGCTTCGTGATGTACTTCCCACAGCGCGATCTGAAGAAGCTGCTGGCCTATTCCACCATCACCCAGCTGTCCTACATCTTCCTGGCGCTGTCGTTCTCGGTGTTTGGCTCGCAGCTGGCCTTCAGCGGGGCGGTGGCGCACATCTTCAACCATGCCTTCGCCAAGAGCCTGTTCTTTCTGGTGGCTGGCGCACTGAGCTTCACCAGCGGGACGCGCATGCTGCCCTCACTGCGCGGGGTGCTGCACAAGATGCCGCTGGTGGGGGTGTGCTTTGCAGTGGCGGCCCTGGCGGTCACCGGCGTGCCGCCCTTCAACGGTTTCTTTAGCAAGTTCACCATCTTCGCCGGCGGGGTCGACGCTGCCCGGCTGCACCCGCTGCTGCTGGTACTGGTGGCGGCGGCGGTGCTCGAATCGGTGGGCAGCTTTGCCTGGATCTTCTGGTGGTTTGGGCAGGTAGCCACCGGCCCGGAGTCGGAGGAGGTCAGCCTGGCGACCCCGCTGGCCCCGTCGATGCAGGCCGCGCTGGTGGTGCTGGCGGCGCTGGCGCTGCTTTCTGGCTTTTTCGCCTCGGCCTGGATGGGATAAGGGAGGGAGCGCACGATGGTCAACCTGGTGAACAGCCTGAGTGGTTTACTGATCTTCACCTCCCTGCTGGTGATCGAGACCCGCAAGCCGGGGCGCTCGGCGCTGCTGTATGGGGTCCAATCGCTGGTGCTGGTGTTGATCTTCCTGGCCCTGGCCTGGACGATGCAGGCCGGGCAGCTGTACTGGTGGGCGCTCAGCGCGCTGGTCACCAAGGTGCTGCTGGTGCCGTTCATCCTCAGCCGGGCGCAGGCGAAGATGAAAGTGGATGACGCCCCGGCTGCGGCGGGCGGGCCGGCGCTGTCCTTTGTGCTGGCTGCCGCGGCGGTGGCGGTCTCGTTCATCGTGATCAACCACCTGGATCTGCGCCTGGCGGCCGAGTTCAAACCCGCCCTGGCGGTTTCGGTGGCGCACTTCTTCTTTGGCCAGCTGTGCATCCTGACCCAGCGCAACATCTTGAAGCAGGTGCTGGGTTTCTGCCTGATGGAGAACGGCTCGCACCTGACGCTGGCGCTGCTGGCGCACAACGCCCCCGAGCTGGTCGAGATCGGCATTGCCACCGACGCGGTCTTCGGGGTGGTGATCATGGTGGTGCTGGCCGGGCAGATTTACCGCACGCTGGGCACGCTGGACGCCGGCAAGCTGACGGCGCTGAAAGGGTAGGGACCTATGGAACAAAGCGCTCTGGCCTGGCTGGTGCTTTCTCCGCTGCTGCTCTCGCTGGCGGCCTTCGGGCTGCTGGGGCTGAGGCGCAGCGCACTGCGGGCCTGCGAGGGTCTGCACCTGGTGAGCATCACGGTGGTGCTGCTGCTGGGGCTGCTGGTGATCGGCGGGGTGCTGCGCGGCGCGCCGGTCTCGGCCTGGAGCGGCTGGCTGCTGGCCGATGCCCTGGCGGCGGTCTTCCTGCTGATCGTGGCGGTGGTCGGCTTCCTGGTTGGGCTGTACTCGCTGGGCTATATCCGCCAGGAGTTGGCCGGCGGCGAGCTGGATGAGCGCCAGGCAACGCTGTATTATGCCCTGTTCAGCCTGTTCCTGTTCACCATGCTGCTGGCGGTGACCGCCAATAACATTATCATCATGTGGGTGGCGATCGAAGGCACCACCCTCGGCTCGGCCTTCCTGGTCGGCATACACCAGCACCGGGCGGCCCTGGAGGCGGCCTGGAAGTACGTGATCATCTGCACCGTGGGGGTGGCCTTTGGGTTGTACGGCACGGTGCTGGTCTACTCCGATGCAGTCAACGTGCTGCGCCAGCCGGGGACGGCGGTGCTGTGGAGCGAGATCGTGCGCAGCGCGGCCGTGCTCGACCCGACCCTGCTGAAGCTGGCCTTTGTCTTCGTATTGATCGGCTTCGGCACCAAGGCCGGCATTTTCCCGATGCACGCCTGGCTGCCGGACGCCCACTCGGAAGCGCCCGCCCCGGTCAGCGCGCTGCTCTCGGGCGTGCTGCTCAACTGTGCTCTGTTCATCGTCATCCGCTTCTCGGTGATCCTGAACCAGGCAGTGGGGCCGGCCTTCACCCAGAACATCTTCCTGGTCTTTGGCGCGCTGTCGGTGCTCTCAGCGGCGCTGTTTATGTATGTGCAGCGCGACCTGAAGCGCCTGCTGGCCTATTCCAGCGTCGAGAATATCGGCCTGATCGTGCTGGCGCTGGGCATCGGCGGCCCGGCAGGCACGCTGGCAGCCCTGCTGCACACCCTCAATCACAGCATGGTCAAGTCGCTAATGTTTTGCACTTCCGGGAG
>JBJSYW010000281.1:0-10635 GCA_046089985.1 Chloroflexota bacterium | reverse complement strand
GCTGCAGCCCGGGCTGCAGCGGTTAGAGATCGCCAACCTGCCGCTCGGGCTGGACCCGGCCTCGGCCCGCGCTTCGGCGTACGGTTCTGCCCGCGCCCGGCTGTTGGGTTTCCAGTTGAACAAGACCTTCTACAGCGATACCCCGGCCGATGCGCCGCGCCAGCTGCAGGAGCAGTTGGAAGCCGCCCAGGATGAGGCCCGGGCGCTGCAGGCTCAGCTGGCCCTGTCCAGCGAGGCGCGCACCCGCCTGGATGCGATCGCCGCGCACACCGATCTGTTCGCCACCGCCCTGGCCTCCGGCGAGCAGACCGTGGAAGAGCAGCTGGCTCTGTTTGACACACTGCGCCGCAAGGCGGCTGAGCTGGACGCCGAGCGCCAGGCGCTGCTGCTGCAGCAGCGCACGCTGGAGCGGCGCATCGAGCAGCTCAAGCGCCAGTTGGACCAGCAGGCCAGCCAGCGCCCGCGCGAGCGTTACAGCGCCTGGGTGGAACTGGAGGTGCAGGAAGCCGGCGAAATGAGCGTGGCGCTCAGCGCAATTGTGTTCGGCGCCGGCTGGACTCCGCTGTATGACCTGCGCCTGGCAGAGAACGGCGCTGCGCCCGAACTGGAAGTGGGTTACCTGGCCGAAGTGCGCCAGGCCAGCGGCGAAGACTGGACCGATGTCGCCCTGACGCTCTCCACCGCCCGCCCGGCGCTGGCGGGCAGCCTGCCCGAGCTGGACCCGTGGTTCATCGCCCCGCGCCCGCCGCGCCCGGCGGCCCCGGTCCGCATGGCTGCCCATAAAGCCCTGGCGGCCGATGAAAACCTGGGCAGCGCCCCGCCGCCGGCCGTGATGCTGGCGATGAGCGCACCCCCCGCTCCGGCCGAGGAGGCCCTGGCGGCGGTGGATGACAGCGGCGCGGCGGTCACCTACCGCGTCCCGGGCACGGTTTCGGTGCCTTCCGACGGTGGACGGCACAAGGTCACCGTGGCGCGCTATATGCTCAAACCGCGCCTGGATTACGTCACCGCGCCGGTGCAGGTCGAAGCGGCCTACCGCCGGGCGCTGGTGACCAACGACAGCCCCTACACGCTGCTGACCGGCCCGGCCAACCTGTTTATCGGCGATGAGTTCATCGGCGCTGCCCAGCTGGAGCTGACCGCCCCGCGCTGCGAGATCGAGCTGTACCTGGGCGTGGATGACCGAGTTAAGGTAGAGCGCGAGCTAAAGCGCCGCGAGGTCGATAAGACCCTGTTGGGCGGCCGCCGGCGGGTGCAGTACGGTTTCGAAGTGCGCCTGGAAAACCTGAGCGGCGCGCCGGTGCGGGTCACCTTGCATGACCGCATGCCGGTCGGACGGCACGAGGAGATCAAGGTGCGC
Organism: Chloroflexota bacterium; assembly: GCA_046089985.1. Lineage (GTDB taxonomy): Bacteria > Chloroflexota > Anaerolineae > Anaerolineales > UBA4823 > RBG-16-57-11. The sequence goes on along the minus strand of JBJSYW010000281.1, from coordinate 9,275 downwards.
CTGACCGCCGCCGATCCCCAGCCCACCCGTCATAGCGAGCTGAACTTGCTCGATTGGGAGCTGACGCTGGGGGTGAAGGAGAAGCGCAGCGTGCGCTTTGACTTCCAGGTGGAATACCCGCAGGCGATGGATATCCCCGGGCTCAGCTAGGCCGCACACCCATCCGCCATGCATGAGGGTGTGGAAGACCAGGGCATCCCGCTCGATCAGCTGCTGAGCTACGTGGAACGCGCCGTGCGCGGCGACCGACGGCTGCTCACCGGGCTGTTCCGCCAGTTTCAACGCCTGGCGCATCACCCCTCCGCTCCCCCGGAAGAACGCCGACTGGGCGAGGTGCTTTCGCTGGTGTTAATGGGCGACCGCAGCCCGGATGTTTCCGGCCTGCCGGCGGACATGGCGGAGGAGATCGGGGAATTGATGCGCCGCTTGCGCGGCGGCGAGAACCAATGAAGATATAATACAGGCATGTCAACCATCGATGAGGTCAAGACGCGCATCGATATTGTCGACCTGGTGACGGAGTCGGTCCAACTGCGCCGGACGGGGAAAAATTACACCGGTTTCTGCCCCTTCCATCGCAACGAACGCACCCCGGCTTTTGTCGTCTTCCCCGAATCGGGCACCTGGCGCTGTTTTGGTCAGTGCAACGAAGGCGGCGATATCTTCAAGTTCGTGATGAAGAAGGAAAACTGGGACTTCAGCGAGACGCTGCGCTACCTGGCAGAGAAGGCCGGGGTGCAGCTGCGCCCCACCACCCCGCAGGAGCAGGAAGCCGCCGAAGAAGGCGACCACCTGCGCCAGCTGCTGGAAGACGCGGTCACCTTCTACCGCCACCAGCTGTATAACTCGCCCGGGGGCAAGAGCGCCCTGGAGTACCTGCGTGGCAAACGCGGCCTGACCGATGAGACGATCGAAGCCTTTGGCCTGGGCTATGCCCCAGATGCCTGGGATGCGGCGCTGAAATACTTCAACGGGCGCGGGGTGAGCGCCGAAGACTTGCTGTCTGCCGGCCTGCTGACCGAGCGTGAAGTTGAGCGCGACGGGCCCGACGGGCCGCAGACCGGGCGGCGGCTGTATGACCGCTTCCGCCGCCGGATCATGATCCCGATTCGCGACATGCGCGGGCGGATGGCTGGTTTCGGGGCACGCATCACCGTGCCCGAAGATATCCCCAAGTTCCTGAACTCGCCTCAGACGCCGATCTTCGACAAAGGCCACCTGCTGTATGGGCTGGATCGCGCCCGCAAGGCGATCCGCACCGAAGACCAGGCGGTGATCGTCGAGGGCTACCTGGATGTGATCGCCCTGCACCAGGCCGGGTTTGCCAATGCGGTTTCGCCAATGGGCACCGCGCTGACCGAGCACCAACTGATGCTGCTGAAGCGCTTTAGCAAGCGCATTGTGCTGGCGCTGGACCCCGACGCCGCCGGCGACCAGGCCACGCTGCGCGGCTTGCAGATCGCCCGCCAGGCAATGGACCGCCAGGCGGAAGTGACCGCCTTCGACGCCCGCGGCCTGCTGGGCTTTGAAGCCCGCCTGCAGGCTGATATCCGCGTCACCACCCTGCCGCCGGGGATGGACCCCGATGAAGTGGTCAACCGTGACCCGGCCGAGTGGAAGCGCATCCTGGAAGAAGCCCGCCCGGTGGTGGTACACGTGATGGAGACCCTGGCTGCCGGGCGCAACCTGGACGATCCGAAGGTTAAGAACGAACTGGCGGCCCAGGTGGTGCCGCTGATCGAAGATGTGCCCAGCCCAATCGAGCGCGATACCTATCGCCAGCGGCTGGCGCGCCTGCTGCGGGTCAGCGAATCGGCGCTGGCTGCGCTGAGCCCGGCGGTAGGCCGGCCGCTGGGCCGCCCACGCCCGGCCGGGCGGCGCAGCGCCGCGGATGGGCCGGCCCCCGCCGCTCGCCGCCGCCCTGGCGACGCCCCCGCCGCCCTGGGCATGACCAGTTACACGCTCGAGGCGCACTGCCTGGGCGTGCTGCTGCGCCGTCCGGACCTGCTCTACCAGGTGGACCGGCGCATGCAGGAAGCTCACCTGCCGCGCCTCTCGCCGGAGGACTTTATGCATGCCGATCACCAGGCCATCGTGCGCTTGTTCCAGGACTCGGTGGCCCAGGATATGGCCGAGCCATTGAATTACGTCCTGAACAGCCTGTCGCTGCCACTGATGGACCTGGCCGATGGGCTGCTGGCGCGTACCAACCAGCTGGACCCCAACGATGAGAAAGTGCTGGACGACCTGATGCGCGGCTTGCTGCTGCTGCGCCAGCGCCGCCTGAACGAGGCCCTGGAGTATCATCATTTCGTGATGGCTGAAGCGCAGGAGCGCGGCGACCTGGATGTTTCGCAGGATGGGCAAGTTATGGTACAACTGAGCCGGGTCCGCCACTCGATCGATCGCGCCCTGTCCAAATACACCAGCCGTTCTACGCCGGTGGCCCCTCGCCACGGAGGATAAACTGATGACCCCCCGTTCTGGAACCACCCGCCGCACCCCGAAAGCAACCCCGCCGCCCGATTCCGAAGACCTGGAACTGGATTTGCCGTTGGAAGCAGACCCCGGCGCGCCGGCCGATGACGACCTGGATGACCTGCTGCCCGATGAGATCGACGACCCCGGGTTGGAGGCCGAGACCGGCGACCCGGCTCCCGGCGACCTGGCAGCCGCGGCGCTGCCGGGCAGCGAGCTGGAGTTGCCCGATGCCGGAGATGACCTGCTGGGCGCCGATGACCTGCTGTCTGACGCCGAAGACCTGGCCGGCGATGAAGACCGGCTGCTGCTCGGCGATGACATCGACGAATCCGGCCTGGCCGATGAAGATGAAGAGCTGGAGACGCTGACCGGCGAAGAAACGCTGTCGCTGCTGCACGACCCGCGCCTTTCCGGGGAGATCGGCGAAGACCCGGTGCGCCTGTATTTAAAGGAGATCGGCAGTATCAGCCTGCTGACCCCCGACAAGGAGTTCTGGCTGGCGGCGCGCCTGGAAGCGCCGCGCCGCCTGAACCTGCTGGCCCGCACCCACCCGCTGGCGCGCAGCGAGCGCGCCGCCGATGCCGGGCAGGCGCCGGCTGGGTTGGAAGAGCTGTACGGCAGCCAGGCCCAGCGCCTGGCGCGCATTCTATATGAAGATTTGCTCACCGCCTGGAACCGGGTGGTGGAAGATACCCGCCGCCTGGGCTATAACTGCCCCGACCTGCACCTGACCTTTGTCGAAGCCCAGATGCTGCGCAGCACCTGGGAGAGCGATGTGCCCTCCTACCTGCGTTCGTACCTGGATAACGGGCTGTGGGGCAGCGACGCGCTGTGGAACCAGGTGGCGCGCAACGCCTTTGCGGTGTTCCTCGGGCTGTACATGCTGCCTGGCAGCCTGTCGAGCCAGGTCAGTGGGTATATCGAGCTCGAGCGTGACCTGCCGCCGGAGGAGGTCTTCCTGGCGATGCTGCCGCGCAGCGAAGACCTGCAACAGGAACTGAACCAGGTGATCCAGCGCGGCGAGGAGGCCCAGGCGGCGGTGATCCGCGCCAACCTGCGCCTGGTGGTCAGCGTGGCGAAGCGCTATATCGGGCGCGGCTCGTCCTTCCTGGCCCTGATCAAGGAGGGCAACCTGGGGCTGCTGCGGGCGGTCTCCAAGTTCGACCCCACCCGCGGCTACAAGTTCAGCACCTACGCCACCTGGTGGATCCGCCAGTCGATCAGCCGCTCGATCGCCGACCAGGCGCGCACCATCCGCATCCCGGTGCACATTTTCGAGTCGCTCAACCGTCTGCTGCGCGTGCAGCGCGAGCTGATCCAGAAGCTGGGGCGCGAGCCAACCGTGGAGGATATCGCCCTGGAGGCCGGCTACCTGGAAGCCAAGGATCGCCAGGCGATCCTGAAGTCGAAGGAAGAGAGCACCCCGGTGGAGACGGATGTACGCCGGCGCTGGAACCGCGCCGCCGCCAAGGTGACCCGCATTATGCGCGCCATGGAAGAACCGATGTCGCTCGACAGCCCGGTGGGCAGCGAGGACAGCTCGCAGCTGGGCGATTTTATCGAGGATGAAGACGCCCAGGAGCCGATGGACGCCGCGGCGCGCGAGATGCTGCGCGAAGCGATGAAAACCGCCCTGGCGGTGCTTTCAGAGCGTGAGCGCCAGGTACTGGAGATGCGCTTTGGCCTGGCAGACGGCAAGGAGCATACCCTGGAAGAGGTGGGCCAATATTTTCAGGTCACCCGTGAGCGCATCCGCCAGATTGAATCGAAGGCGTTGCGTAAGCTGCGCCATCCCACGCGCAGCCGCTACCTGCGCGACTTCTTACGTTGAGCGGGTTTTTAATCCGGACAGGATTTGAATAATTTGTGAAATTTGACACGGTTCGTCTGTTATGATACACTATCGCGAATTTCTAGGACTCCGGCGCCCTTAAAGCCATTAAATCGGGTGCGAAGTCCTAAAAGTCGTCTAAAGACCGAGAGGGCCCCATGCTGCTAGAGTATTTACCACTGATTATCCTCATCGTAATCGCCACTGGAATGGCCGGTCTGGTGGTGGCAATCGGGCATTTGTTTGGCCCGCACCGGCCAACGGTGCGCAAGTCGCTCCCGTATGAGTCGGGGATGCGCCCGATCGGCGCCGGTCACCGGCGGATGCCGGTGCGTTTCTACCTGGTGGCGGTGTTGTTCATCCTCTTCGATATCGAAGTCGTGTTCTTCCTGCCCTGGGCGGTGGTTTTTAAGCAGCTGGGCCTGTTTGGGCTGATTGAGATGCTCATCTTCATTGGGATTTTGCTGGTAGGCTACATTTACGCGTGGAAGAAAGGAGCACTGGAATGGGAGTAGAACAGAAGCTTGGCGAGATGGGGGTGGTCACCCTCAAGCTCGAAGAACTGGTTAACTGGTCGCGCACCAATGCCATGTGGCCGATGCTGTTCGGCCTGGCCTGCTGCGCGATTGAGATGATGTCGGCTCAGGCCGCAAACTACGATATGAGCCGCTTCGGCATGGAACTGATGCGCGCCAGCCCGCGCCAGTCGGATCTGATGATCGTCGCCGGGCGCGTTTCGCGCAAGATGGCGCCGGTGCTGCGCCGCCTGTACGACCAGATGCCCGACCCGAAGTGGGTGATCGCCATGGGCGACTGCGCTTCGTGCGGCGGGGTGTTCAACAACTATGCCGTGGTGCAGGGCGTGGACGAAGTGGTGCCGGTGGACGTGTACGTTGCCGGATGCCCGCCGCGCCCCGAGGGCCTGATCCACGGCGTGGTGACCCTGCACGAGAAAATCAAGTCTGAGAAGTTCAAGAAGTACGCCTGAGCGGGTGCGCGATGACTGAATATAAGCGTTCGATTGCAGACGATATGATCCAGCGCTTTGGCGCAACCACCTACGAATTCCGCGACGAGATCAGCCTGGTGCTGCCTCCGGAGCAGATCGTTGATGCGGCGCGCGCCTTGCGCGACCAGCACAGCTTTGAACTGCTGGTAGAGGAAACGGCCGTGGATTATTGGCCCGAGCAGGAGCCGCGCTTCCACGTGGTTTACCGCATGCGCTCGCTGAAGCACAACGCCATCATCGGCATCCGCGTGCCGTTGAACGGCAATTCGCCCAGCATGCCCAGCCTGGTGGAAGTGTACGCTAACGCCAACTGGTTCGAGCGTGAGCTGTGGGATATGTTCGGCATCCGCTTCGACGGACATCCGGACATGCGCCGCCTGGTGATGCCCGAAGATTGGGTCGGTCACCCGCTGCGCAAGGATTACCCGCTGGGCTACGAGGAAGTGGAGTTCACCTTCAACTTCGAAGAGATCGACGCGCGCAAGCCGTTCGCCAAAGGATAGCTGTCCCTGGCCCTTGCCCGTCCGGTCGCAGCAGGCGAGCCGGACGGGCGGGCGGTTGGGATAGAAGGAGCGTGATTATGCTGCCTGATATGGATACGAACCTTTCCCCGGTCTCGATCGATGAGATCCGTCACCTGGTCTCGGAACGGGCGCTCAGTGGCGAGACCGTTCTGCTGAATATGGGCCCACAGCACCCAAGCACGCATGGGGTGCTGCGGCTTTTGCTGGAACTGGATGGCGAGCAGGTGGTCAACTGCATCCCGGACATCGGTTTCCTGCACACCGGGGTGGAGAAGAACATGGAGGCCAAGACCTATATCAAGGCCGAAGTGATGACCGACCGGTTGGATTACCTGAACAACCTGGGTAATAACCTGACCTACTGTATGGCGATCGAAAAGCTGACCGACCTGGACGTGCCGGCGCGCGCGCAGGCGATCCGCGTGATCCTGGCCGAACTGATGCGCCTGGGCAGCCACCTGGTGTGGTTGGGCACGCATGCCCTGGACATGGCTGCTACTTCGGTCTACATGTACTGCTTCCGCGAGCGCGAGATGATCCTGGATATCTTCGAGCTGATCAGCGGGGCGCGCATGATGACCACCTACATCCGCCCGGGTGGGTTGTGGCGCGATGTGCCGGTGGAGTTTGAGTCCGCCGTGCGCAAGTTCATCACGCTGATGCCGGGCCGCATCGACGAGTACGAGGCGCTGCTCACCGCCAACCCGATGTTCCGCGAGCGCACCATCGGCATCGGCGTGCTGCCGGTGGAGGTGGCGCTGAACTACGGCATCACCGGGCCGGTGCTGCGCGGCTCGGGCCTGGCGCACGATCTGCGCAAGGCCAAACCCTACTCCGGCTATGAGCAGTACGATTTTGACGTGCCCACCCGCACCGAGGGTGACACCTACGCCCGCTACCTGGTGCGTGTGGAGGAGATGCGCCAGTCGGTGCGCATCATCGACCAGGCGTTGAAGAAGTTGCCTATCGGCCCGGTGCGCAGCAACAACCGCAAGTATGTGCCCCCGCCGCGCAGCGAGCTGAGCCACAGCATGGAAGCGGTCATTCACCACTTCAAGCTGTGGACCGAGGGCTTCACCCCGCCGGTCGGCTCGGTATATGCGGCCACTGAATCGCCGCGCGGCGAGCTGGGCTGTTTCCTGGAGAGCAGCGGCGGCCCGAAGCCGTACCGTGTTCACTGGCGCGGCCCCTCCTTTACCAATCTGCAGATCCTGCCGTACCTGGCCAAGGGCAGCCTGGTGGCTGACCTGGTGGTGCTGATCGGGACGGTGGATATCGTTCTGGGAGATATCGATCGATGATAGCTGAAAAATACGCGCAGGAAGTCCAGGCCATTTTGGCCAAATACCCGGCCGACCAGCGCCGCTCGGCGGTGATGCCGCTGCTCTATCTGGCGCAGCGGGAGAAGATGTATGTCAGCCGGGAGGATATGGCCGAGATCGGCGAGCTGATCGGCGTAAGCGCCACCGATGTGGCCTCGATCGCCGGTTTCTACAGCCTGTATTACGACGCACCGGCGGGCAAGTTCCGCATCCAGGTCTGCACCGACCTGCCCTGCGCGCTGCGTGGGGCCGACCGTTTCCTCGAAGGCCTGTGCGCCCGGCTGGGCATCCAGCCCGGCCAGACCACCGAAGACGGCTTGATCACGGTTGAGCGGGTGATGTGCCTGGCGGCGTGCGACAAGGCGCCGATGTTCCAGGTCCAGTCCGGCGCGGGGTTGGCGTATCATGAGAACCAGACCGTCGACAGCGCGATGGCCCTGATCGAACAGCTGCGCGCCGAGGCGGCCCACAAGCGGGGAAGGAGCTAATATGGCAGACCAGGCGCCTCAACAACAGTACGTCTTACTGCGCCACCGCCAGATCCCCGATCTGGACAACCTGGAAGTCTACCGCCAGAACGGCGGTTTCGAAGCTTTCAAGAAGGTCGTCACCGGCATGCAGCCCAACCAGGTGGTGGATGTGGTCAAAGCCTCCGGCCTGCGCGGCCGCGGCGGCGCAGGCTTCCCCACCGGGATGAAGTGGTCGTTTATCGACAACAAGAACTGGCCGCATTATGTGGTGGCAAACGCCGACGAACCCGAGCCGGGCACCTTCAAAGACCGCGAGATCATGACCTTCAACCCTTACCAGTTCCTGGAAGGGATGGCGATCTGCGCTTTTGCAGTGGGTGCGAATGCCGCCTATGCCTACCTGCGCGGCGAGTTTTGGGAGCTGGCCGGCAAGCTGGACGGGCACATCGCCGCCATGGAAGCCGCCGGCCTGTTGGGCGACAACCTGTTTGGCACCAATTACTCGCTGCGCCTGTACACCCACCTGGGCGCTGGCGCTTATATCTGCGGTGAAGAGACCGCCATGCTCGAGTCGCTGGAAGGCAAGCTGGGCCAGCCGCGCCTGCGCCCGCCCTTCCCGCCCTCCTTCGGCCTGTATGGCAAGCCGACCATCGTCAACAATGTCGAGACGCTGGCCAACGTGCCGCTGATCGTGGCCAACGGGGCCGAATGGTACCGCACGCTGGGCACCGAGAAAAGCCCTGGGGTGAAGATCTTCTCCCTTTCGGGCTGCGTCAACAAACCGGGCAACTACGAACTGCCGCTGGGCACAACCTTCCGTGAGCTGATCTACACGCACGGCGGGGGCGTGCCGGGTGGGCGCAGTGTCAAGTCGATCATGGCAGCCGGGGCCAGTTCGTCGCTGATCAAGTGCAACGAGCAGGCGCTGGATACGCCGATGGATTACGAAAGCGTGCCGGCGCTGGGCGCACAGCTTGGTTCAGCCTCCGTGATCGTGATCGACGACGCGGTCAGCATCCCCTGGCTGATCGAGAAGACCACCCACTTCTTCCGCCACGAATCGTGCGGCAAATGCACCCCCTGCCGGGAGGGCACCTTCTGGATGTCGCACCTGACCGAGCGCATCGCCGAGGGCAAGGCCCTGCCGGCGGATGTCGATCTGCTGTATGACGTCGCCAGCCAGATCAAGGGCAAGTGCCTGTGCGCGCTGGGCGAGTTCTCGATCGAAGCAGTGCTCTCGGGTATCGAGCGCTTCCGGAGCGATTTTGACGTGGCGGTTGGCTCGGTCAAAGCGCACGAAGCCGAATCGGCCGCCGTCCAGCGCGCCGCCGCGCACGTGGCAGCCGAAAAAGCGGATGCGGTCTAGCGAAAAGGCAGCGGGAAGAAAACTATGGCAAAAATGGTATCCCTGACAATTGACGGCAAATCGGTCGAAGTCCCCGAAGGGACGCTGGTGGTTGACGCAGCCAAGCTGATTTGGTCAGGCACTGGTTTGTTGTTTATTACATGCTTACATAAATTTGCATCGCGCGGGCTCAGTGATCGCCAATGCTGTCTAACCAATATTACCAGCAAGTGTTTCTTCATTCAGTTCATCAACAAGAGGGTTGTATGGAAAGGCCCGGTGTCACATTGCAG
>JBJSYW010000280.1:0-2750 GCA_046089985.1 Chloroflexota bacterium | reverse complement strand
TTCGCCAGGAATTCGCTTTTCAAGCGGTCCACTTCACGCAGCCGCTCGGCGGTCTGTTCCAGCTCGCGGAACAGGCGCGCGTTTTCCAGGGCCACAGTTATTTGCGCCGCCATCGCGCTGAACGCGTCGACGTCCGACTGGCGGAAGCGGTTGGGTTGATCGTCCTGCACATCGATCACCCCCAGCACGCACTCGCCCGCCACCAGTGGGACCGCCAGCTCGGCGCGCGTCTCGGGCAGCAGCGGCGTCGGCCGGTAATCCGAGATCAGGCTGACATCATTGACCAGCGCCGGGCGCCCGCTGCGCGCTGCGCTAGCGATCAGGTTCTTATCCTGGCTGTGCAGCGGCAGGCGGTGGCGGCGCTGGATCAGCACCTGCCCCACCTCGTCGGATGCGGTGTGCAGCGCCAGGTACTCCTGGTTCTCGTCTAGCAGATACACGTACACGTGGTAATACCCAAAGCGGCTCTGCATCAACCCGGTCATCTCTTTCAATACCTGCCCCGGATCGCGGATCTGGTTCACCCGCCAGCCCACCTCCGAAGCCGTGCTGAGCTGGCTGGTGAAATAGCGCAGGTCATCCGCCTGGGCGCTGGTCTGCTCCAGCAGGCGGCGGTTTTCATAGCTCAGGGCGGCCTGCTTGGCCATTGCCTGCAGCAAGCTGACCAGCTCCGGCGGAAAAGCCCCCGGGCGGCTGCTGTACAGATCCAACACGCCGATCATGCCGCGTTGGGCCGCCATCGGCAGGGCCAGCTGGCTGCACGCATCGGGCAGGAAGGCGCGCACGCCGTCCAGCTGGTCGCGGTCTTCCACCAGCACGGCTTCACCGTCGCGCAGCGCCCGGGCGGCAGGCATCTCGCCGCTGACCGGCACAAAATAGCCCACGCGCAGCATCTGGATCCCGGCATAGCCGGTTCCGCTGAACAGATCGGCCCGTCTGGCATCCCGGTCCAGCAGCAGCACCTGCACATGGTAGAGGTGGAACTGGTCGCGGATCAGGTTGGCCACCAGGTTGAACAGCTCGGCGCCGTCTTCGGCTTCAGCCGCAGCAAAGGTCACCCGCTGGCTGGCCTCTAACGCCGCGGCGCGCTCAGTCAGCCCTGCCAGAGTCTGCTGCAGTTGGGCAGCCATCTCGTTGAACGCCCCGGCGACCTTACCCACCTCGTCCTGCCGGTAAACCGGCACGCGGTGGTCCAGCCGGCCGGTGCGGATCTTCTCGGCGCCGGCCCTCATCGCTTCCACCGGGGTCAGCACCAGCCGGTCCAACACCAGCGCCACCCCCAGAAACACCGCCACCCCCACCATGCCCAATAGGCCGGTCAGCATGCTCAACAAATCCCGGCTGAAGCTGCCCTGCTCTTCCTCATCCATTTCGGCGATCACAATCCAATCCAGGCCGCTGGCCTGCATCGCCAGGCCGCGCACCGCCGTGCCAGATAGGCTGTGGTATGCGCCGGTCCACACCCCGCCATCCGATTGCAAAGCCTGCTCCAGCTCGGGCAGGCCCAGGATGCTGGCCTGAGTGAGCACCAGGTTGGGGTCCGGGTGCGCCAGGATCTCCCCCCGGCGGTTGACCAGGTAGATCACCCCGCTGCGCCCGAAACCCAGATCGGCTGCCAGGTCCCACAGCAGATCCAGCCGCATGCGCGCCGCCAGCACCTGCTTCCCCTCAACCGGCACGCTGACGATCAGGTACGGTTGGTTGGCCGCCGAGAGCTGCACGCTGCCCAGGTAGGTGCGGCCGGCCGTCGATTCGTGGAACCAGTACGACTGCGGGATGGTCAGCAGGTTGGCCAGCACCGGCTCGCGCCGGTAGGCGCTGCCCAGCACGCGCCCCTGCGCGTCCAACCAGACCACTTCACTGACCGCCGGGGTCGCCTCCAGGAAAGCGTCCAGCCGCTGAGACAGCCCCTCCCGGTCACGCGGGTCGATCAATCCCAGGCCGGACAGCCGACTGAGTGTGTCTTGTATGAAACTGGTCAGCGTGCGGGTGGCGTAGCTGGCCACCTCGCGCTGTCGCTGCTCCCAAAAAGACCGCTCGAAAACCGACGCGTTGCGATACACCACCCCGCCCACCACCAGCAAGGTGAACAGCCAGATCAGCACCAGCAGCGCCAGCAGTTGGCTGCGCAGCCCGGCGCGCTCTGATCGAAACCTGTACCATTGAATGATGCGCCGCCGGCCTGGTCCCCCCACGCCGGGCAGCGCCGTCGCCCCGTATCCTGCCATCGGAATCTCCCTAGCGGTATTCTACCTATGATTAACCTGCGGATTAGGGGAATACCCTACCACTGACAGGTTTATCAGCCGGTTCCCTACACGGCGCTTCAAGGGGAACTACCGTCCGGTAATCACCCTCCAGGCAGTTGATCTATGATAAAATGGGTCACCGCTGTTGGGTGATGGCGAGAAGCCCCCCATTCTGGCAGGCGGGTTGGTTTCTTTTTGAGATACAAGGAGATTTGATTTTGGCCGAGACCAAGCTTTATGTTGGGAACCTGCCGTTCAGAACGACGGAGGACGACCTGCGCAGCCTGTTTTCCCAGGCAGGCACTGTGACTTCGGTGGAAGTGATCAAGGATCGCGAGACCGGCAGATCGAAAGGATTTGCGTTTGTAGTCATGGGCAGCCAGGTTGAGATGGAAAAAGCCATCCAGATGTTCAATAATTACCAGATCGAGCAGCGGCCCCTGAAGGTCAATGCGGCCCGCCCGCGCGAAGAGCGCGGCCCCGGCGGCGGCGGCTACGGCG
>JBJSYW010000279.1:0-10177 GCA_046089985.1 Chloroflexota bacterium | reverse complement strand
CGTGCGCCGCTCGGCGGCCGCCATCGCCAGCGCAAAGAACGGCCCGCGCCCGGCGTGGTCCAGGTTCATTGCTGTGTGTGAACCGGCCGGCGCATGGCGGTAAGCGTAGTTGCGCAGTCCGGGCAGCAAGCTGAGGATCTCCCAGCGGTAAAACACCCTTCCTGAGACCAACCGCGGGCTGCCCAGCAGCTCGGGGTCCAGCGGTGGGATGTGCGCCGCGCCGCTCGGCCGGCCGGCGGCCTGCTCGCGCGCCGACCACAACCGCACGTAATTGGTGTGGGCGTAAAAATCCTGCGCGCAGTGGATCAGCCGGCCGAACGCAGCCCAGGCCAACGCAGTTTGCCCGTTATCCAGCGCAATGAACAGCAGCCGTTCCTGGCGCTCTATGTAGGCATAGCTTTCGGCGAAACGGCAGTCGTCGAAATGGTACTCGGGATGGCCGATTTGCCCGCGCAGCCGGTCCTGCTGCAGGTTGGCCGCAGTGATCGCCTGCAGCGCGGCTGGGCCGAAGTGCGGCCCCAGCGCCAGCCGGTTCAAAGTGATGTGTCCGGGGTTATTCAACGACCCTTCCCGTGGCTCAAACCGTGATCAGATCCTGGATGGCTTCAAAAGTCTTCTGCCCGATGCCGGGCACTTCAATAATCGCCTGGATGGTCTTGAACGGCCCGTGCGCCTGGCGGTAGGCGATGATCTTCTGCGCAGTAGCCGGGCCGATCCAGGGCAGGCTTTCTAGCTCGGCCGCCGTGGCGGTGTTGATATTGATTTTACCAGCCGTTTGGGCTGCCGGGGGGGCGGCTGTGCGTGTGGCGGCGGCGCTGCGCGGCGGCGCCGGCGGCTGCGTGGGCAGCAGAGTGGGCACCAGCAGCAGCCCCCCATCTTCCAGGAAGGCCGCCTGGTTCAGCTTGCCGGTGTCGGCCCCCGGGGCGGCGCCGCCGGCGGCTTCCAGCCCATCTACCACCCGGCTGTTGTAGGGCAGCGCATACACCCCTGGATGGAGCACGGCTCCACTGACATGCACCATCACCGGCCGCGGGGTGGGCGGCTGGTTCAAAATCACCGCTTCCCCGTGCGGCTGCCTGGCGGCGAGCAGGATCAGTCCGGCGCCTAAGAATCCTGATACCAGGCCCAGGAACAACATTAAGAGACTCTTCATCCCTGGCCTCGCTGTTAATAAGCTGTGCCGGGGGGGCGGAGCGGTCTTGGCTTGCCGCACCCGCCCCCCGGTTTGGTTTATTCGTCTTCGTTATCTAATTTCAAACTCAGCCCCAGGCGCTGCCGTGGGGCATCCACATGCAGAATGCGCACCTGCACCTGCTGGCCCTCTCTCAGCAGGCTGGCGGGGTTCACTGAGCCATCATTGCGGCTGAACTCGGAGATGTGGATCAGCCCATCCAGCCCCTCTTCCAGCCGGGCGAAAGCCCCAAACTGGACGATGCTGGTGATCGTCGCCTCGGCCACCTGGCCCGGCTTATAGCGCTGCTCCACCGTCTCCCACGGGTTTGAGTGCAGGCGCTTCAGGCTGAGCGCTACGCGCGCCCGCTCCTGATCCACCTGGATCACAAACACGTCCACCCGCTGGCCCAACTCCAGCACATCTGCCGGATGGTGCACCCGGCCCCAGGAAATCTCGGAAACGTGCACCAGGCCCTCTACCCCGCCCAGGTCCACAAACACCCCGAAATCGGTGATGTTGGTCACCACACCCGAAACGCATCCCCCCGGACGCAAGGTGGTGAGCAGGTGTTTGCGGCTGCCCGGGCGCGACTGCGCGGCCCGCTCTGAGAACACCACCCGCCCGCGCTCCTGGTCGCACTCGATCACCTTCAAGCACAGTGTGGTGTCCACGTATTTCTCGAGCCAGGCCTCCACATCGGCCTCGTTGCACGGCACTTCGATCAGGTGGGATACCGGCACAAACCCCTGCAGCCTGTGCCCCTGCACCAGCAGGCCGCCGCGGTTGCAGCCGGTCACGTTCAACGTCACCACCTGGTCCTGTTCGTACAGCTCGGTCGCCCGGCGCCAATCCAGGTTGACCGACATGCTCTGTTCGAGCGCTGCGACGTCATCGTGGTCGATCGGCGCCACATGGCGGGTATTCTTGACCGGACGGCCGCTGCCCTGGGCCTCATCTTCAGCCAGCACGGCTTCCCACCACGATTCGTCCATCGGCGGCGGGCCTTCCGGGTCATCATTGTAACGGCGTTTTGTCACCATTAAACTCAACCTCCCTGGGGGTCTTCTTTTTAGTTGTCGGTTGGTTTGAAGCTGCGCCTTCCGCCTGGTTCCCCTGCCGGGCTTGCTGCTCCATTGCTGCAATCGCGTTGGCCACGGCCTCGATCGCTACCCGCTGTTTGCGATACAGGTCCGCTTCGGACATCGCCAGGCGCAGGGCGATTTCCCGAACTTTTCGGCCTTCCAGAAACTTCATATCCAGGATGTTATACAAAAGCCAATCCGCGGTGAAACGCCGTTCACCTTCCGGGCGCACATTTTCGATGGCAGTGCGGAGTACGCTGCGGAGGGCATTGGTGGGGTTTTCCTCGTGATCCAGCGCCGTCTGCTGCACGATTTGCAGGTTGAGCAGCGGGTTTTGGGTCAACTTTGGCCCACCCCAATAATGGGTCAGCGCATCTTTCACCCATGGAGAGAGCTGGCCCGCCTGGAGGTCATCCCCGCTGGTCGATAAGACCTGCGCCCCATCGTAGCGCGACGCGGCGCGCAGGCGCTGGATCAGGTCCATTTGCGGAGTCAATTCCTCCAACGAGCTGAATGCCTGCTGCTGACGGCTGCGGTCGCGGATCGCCAGCCGGGCGCGCTCGGCCAGGATGTCCAGCGCTTCCAACTGCTCCTCGTCCAGGTTCTGCTCGGCCTGCCGGCGTGCGCCGATCAGCCCCAGCAGATTTTTCGAGTGCTCCTCGTCGTCAAACAGCGGCACCAACCAGTAGTCGCCCCATACGAGCAAGTCCCGGCTCTCCCGGTTCTCGTCGACGGCTTCTAACAGGCGGCTGGACAGCTCTTCTTCATCGAGCGGTACATCACCTCCAATCGTCAGGTAAATTTCCACCCCCTGCGGGCCGAACACGGCTGCAAAACCATGCTTGGTTTGCAGCCGGTCGCACACCGCCGCCAGGGTGGATTCCAAAAACTGCTGCAGGTCCCCCAGGGTAAGCAGGCGTTCGTCCAGGGTCTGCAGCAGGTCCATCTCGTCGCGTTCTTTGCCGAATAACAACAGCCGGCGTTCCAGCGCCGGGGAAACCAACGTGATCAGGTGCTCCATCAGCAGGATGCTCCCCACCATCACCGCCGGCACTGCGGGCGCCAGGTCTACGCCCATCTGTGTCCCCACCCGGCGCAGCGTGGTGGTGACTGCCAGCACCGTCGAAGCCGTCACCGGGCCGCGCAGCAGCCACTTGAACAGCCGGCGCTTGACCACCCGGTCGGGCCACGGCACGCCGAAAAACGCCACCGCATACGCCATCAGGATGATGAACACCGAGGTGAGCAGGTTGCTGACGGTGACCGCCAGCCAGAAGATCAGCGGCAGCCGGGCGGCAATGCCCGGGCCGAACAGCAGGTACGGGTAGGATCCCAGCACCGGCGCCAGCGCTCCTACCATCAGGTAGTTGATCCGCCGCCGGGTGGCGCTGGTCACCGCCCGCCGGTAGGCGCGCACAAAGTTGACCCACGCCAGCAGCATCGCCAGCACGTAGTACCCGGCGAACAGCCAGGTCAGCCAGGTGCGCTGCAGGTGCGGCGCCGGCCCGGCGTTGGCCACCAGCGGGCCGACAAAGCGATTGGTGGGCAGCAGCAGCAGGAAAACCGTCGACAACGCATACAGGATGCGCACCGCCCAACGCCGGCGATAGCGGGACGGTCGCCCGGTGGTCGCCAGCAGCGCATCCGAAAATTGCATATAAGCCGCCGGTAAGTAGATAATTCCGATCCATTGTAAGCGCAGCCAAAAATCCAACTGCTCCGGCGCGTCCGTCACCGAACTGAGCGCCTCGCATCCGAACACCACCACCACACACAACAGAATGATCGCCAGCGTGCGCGTGATCCGATCGCGCAGGTTGAACGACAAAGCATACATCAGCAGCGATAGGGCCGTGATGGCGATCCCGGCCGTCAGCAGGCCGTTCAACCAGTTCAGGCTTTTGATAAGAAGGTCCATCATAACCGTTAAAGCGTACTTTCACCAGAATTTACCCGTTGGCGGGGGCGCCGCGCCGCTGCATCACACCGCTTTGCGGAAGAAGATCCCGCTCCCATGGCTGCCGTAATACAGGTCGTGATAGCCGCAGAAATCAAACCCCAGCTTCTGCACCAGCCCCAGGGCCGGCTCGTTCTTGGGCTGCAGTTCCAGCACCAGTGCATAGCATTCCATTGCCGCGGCCCATTCCAACGCCGCCAGCACCAGCCCGGTGCCGATGCCGCGGCGCCGCAGCTGTGGGGCCACCACCAGGTCGGTGACCCAGGCCAGGCCGGGGCTGCGCGCCAGGTCCAGCGCGGCAAAGCCAATCACCAGCCCGCCCAGCAGCGCCGCCAGCAGCCCGTCCCGCCGGCCCAATTCCACCGCCAGCTGCTCCGCCGAGCGCGGGTAGGCCACGCTCACCGGGCGCGGCAGACGCGCCTGACGCAGCTGCGCTGTCACCTGCCCTACGCCCAGGTTCTGATCGACCTCCAACTGCCAGGCCGACTCGCTGGTATAGGCGCCATCCAGGGCCAGCAGGGCCGGCAGGTCTGCCTCGGCGGCAGGGCGGATCTCAATCTCGGGCATCAGGTTGTCCTGTTTTATGGCGCAATGGTGGCCTCCGGCGACCTCGCTACCCGCAGCTGGATCACACACGGCGGCAGCGCCTGTCCCTCATTATCCACCACCACCAGGCCGAGCTGGTATTCGCCCGGTGACAGGCGGGTGGTGTCCCAATCGCCCAGCTTGTCGCCGACCCGTACCGTGTTGCCGGCCTGGATCGTCAGCCAGTTGGCCTCATTGGGCCGCTTGATCTCAAACTTGTAAAAACCGAAGTTGGGGATGTTGGCCGTCCCCATCACCGGCACAATCCCGCTGACCTCATCACCCATGCGCGGCAGGCTCAGTTCCGCTTGACCCGCCACGCAGCCGCTGGCTGCCAGCAGGTCGCCTTGCATACCGGGATCCCCTGCCCCGGGTGTCCCAGGGGAGGGGGTCACGCCCGGCGGTAGGGTGGTCGTGGCTGTCGCCAGCAGGTTGAGCGTTGGGGTTGGCAGATTGATCCCCGGCATGGTCGGGGCTACAAACGATACCAGCATAAACACCACCACCGCCGCCGATAAGACCAGCACCAGCGCACTGGCCGCCTGGTTCAATCGCACCTGGGCGCTTTCGCGCTCCAGGCCGAACGATGCGCCCTGCAGTTCCTGCCAGGCGCGAGAGAAACGAAGCACAAAATAGACGCCGACAATGCCCAGGGACAGGTAGATCCAGGCTTCAAAAGTGCGCAGGAAGCGAAGGGTTTCTTCCATACCGCTCCGGGCAGGATCTTGACCGATAAAGAGGCGAACCGCTGCAGGGGTGACCGGGCTGGCGCCGCAGTCTGCCCTTACAGTCCCTGTAAAACGCCGCGCAGCAAACTCAGCAGTTGGGGCACAATCTTGTGCCCGGCTTCCAGCACTTCTTCATGTGAAGTGAGCGTGTTGCCGTCCAGGTTGGCCTTGTTGCTGATGCCTGAGATGCCCAGCACCCGCGTTCCACCGTGGCGGGCGACGGTCACTTCCGGAACCGTCGACATGCCCACCGCATCCACGCCCGCCGCGCGCAGGAAGCGCAGGTCGGCCGGGGTTTCGAACGACGGCCCGGACAGGCCGGCGTAAACGCCTTCGTTCAGGTGGATGCCGCGCTGTGTGGCTGTCTGGCGCGCCAGCTGGAGCAGTTCCCGGTCGTAGGCCTGGCTCATATCGGGGAAGCGCGGCCCAAGGGTGTCCAGGTTCGGCCCGCGCAGCGGGGTCAGCCCGCTCATCCCCACCAGGTTCAGGTGATCGGTGATCAGCATCAGGCTGCCGGGCTGGAAGCCCGGGTTGACTCCCCCGGCGGCGTTGGTCACCACCAGGATCTCGACCCCCAGGCGCTGCATCACCCGCACCGGCAGGGTCACCTGCGGCATGCTGTACCCCTCGTAGTAATGAACTCGCCCCTGCTGCACCAGCACGCGCTGCCCCTCCAGCCGCCCGGCTACCAGCCGCCCGGAATGCCCAATCACGGTTGATACCGGCCAGTTGGGCAGCAGGTTGTACGGAATCACCTGGGCGTTTTCCACCGAATCGGCCAGTTCACCCAGCCCCGAGCCAAGGATCAGCCCGATGCGAGGGATCTCCGTCAAGCGGGCGCGCAGCGCGGCCGCAGTTTCGTCGATCTGTTCTAGAGTTATCGTATCGTTCATCTTGGGTTAAGTATGGATCCATTATAACATGGGCTTAATATTTATAGCGCGTGACGGAAAGCCGAGATTGCCTGCTCCACCGCCGCGTCGTCGATCCAGTAGTGCGTCACCAGCCGGAAACGCCGCGAGCCGGATACCCCCACCTTGACCCCCAGCTCTGCCAGCCGCGCTACCACCTCGCCGGTGCTGCCCGGCACGTCGGGCGACAACTCGAGGAAGATCATGTTGGTGAGCGGGCTGTCCGGGTCCAACACCAGCCCCGGGATTTGGGACAGCCCGGCAGCCAGCCGCCGCGCCCGGGCGTGGTCCTCGCCCAGCCGGGCGGGCATCTGCTCCAGGGCGATGATCCCGGCGGCTGCCAGCACGCCGGCCTGGCGCATCCCGCCGCCCAGCATCTTGCGCAACCGGTGCGCCCGGCGGATAAATTCGCCCGAGCCAACCAGCACCGAGCCGACCGGCGCGCACAGACCCTTGCTCAGGCAGATGCTGACCGAGTCGACCGGCTCTACCAGCGCACAGGCCGGCACATCCAGCGCGGCCGCGGCGTTGAACAGCCGTGCCCCGTCCAGGTGCAGCTGCAGACCGCGCCGCCGGGCCAGGTCGCCCACCTGGCGGGTGTATTCCACGCTCAGAACTGCCCCGCCGCAGCGGTTCTGGGTGTTCTCCAGCGTCACCAGCCGGGTGATCGGGTGGTGCGGGTCGTCCGGGCGGATGGCAGCCTCGATGTCGCCCAGCGCCAGCGTGCCGTCCGGTTGGTTGGGCACCTGGCATGAATGCACCCCGCCCAGCACCGAGATCCCCCCGGCCTCAAACAGGAAGGTGTGCGCTTTGCTGCCCAGGATCACCTCGTCGCCGCGCTGGCAGTGGCTCAGCACGCCGATCAGGTTGCCCATCGTGCCCGAAGCTACGAACAGCCCGGCCTCTTTGCCCAGCATCTCGGCGGCCAACTGCTGCAGCCGGTTGACGGTCGGGTCTTCCCCGTAGACGTCGTCGCCCAGTTCGGCTTGCGCCATCGCCTGGCGCATCGCTGGGGTCGGCACGGTGACGGTGTCGGAACGCAAATCAACGATGTTCATGCATGGCTCCTCAGGGTTTCCAGCACCTGCTCCAGCTCCGGGGGCAGGGGGGCTTCAAATGTGTGCGCCTGTTTTTCATGCCGCAGCCGCACCACCAACCGGGCGGCGTGCAAGAAGTGGCGCTTTAATGCCACGCTGGGTGTGCGCCGCCCGTACACCTGGTCGCCGGCGATTGGGCAGCCGATAAAGGCCATGTGCAGGCGGATCTGGTGTGTGCGCCCGGTGATCGGGTGCACCTCCAGCAGGGTATGGTGCTCGAAGCGCTCGCGGGTGGTGTACTCGCTGACCGCCGCCCGGCCTTTCTCCACCGGCACCACCGCCATCTGTTTGCGCTGGCGCGGGTCGCGCCCGATCGGCGCTTCAACGCGCCCGCTGGGGGTGGGCGGCTGGCCGTCCACCAGCGCCAGGTAGGTCTTGTGGATCTTGCGCAGGCGGAACTGGTCTTGCAGCCAGCGGTGGGTCAGGTCGTTCTTGGCCAGCAGGATCAGCCCGGAGGTGTCCTTGTCCAGCCGGTGTACCACCCCGGGCCGCTGCTCGCCGCCGATGCCTTCCATCTGGGGGGCGTGCGCCAGCGCGGCATGCACCAGCGTGCCGCTGCTGTGCCCGGCTGCCGGGTGCACCACCATCCCGGCCGGCTTGTTCACCACCAGCAGGTCGTCGTTCTCAAATACCACTGCCAGGGGGATGTCCTCTGGCGTCAGCTGGCTGGGCAGCGCCGGCGGCAGGCGCACTTCGATCAGCGCCCGGCCTTCCAGCAGCTGCCCCGGCTTACGCGGCGGCTTGCCGTTGACCGTGATAAACCCGTCTTCAATCAGCCCCTGGATGCGCGTGCGCGACAGGTCTGGCAGGCAGCTAACCAGGTACTTGTCCAGCCGTTGAGCTTCGCGTTCATCAAAGGTGAACTGGTAATTTTCCATCCGGCCCGGCCCTACTTCTCGCCCGCTTGGGGCGCTTCGCTGCCGGCGCGGTCCGCCGCCAATGCGGACGGCTCCGGCGGCGCTGACAACTCTGCCGGCGGCGCAGGCTCTACCAGCGGTGCGTCCGCCGGCTCTGCCGGCGCGCCGGCGGCCTGGCGCGCGCGGGCGCGCTCGTCCATCCACATGCCGATGAACAACACCGCCACGCCGGTCGAGATGCTCGCATCGGCTACATTGAAAACCGGAAAATCGCCCACCGAGATAAAATCGGTCACATGCCCCACGGTGAACCGGTCGATCAGGTTGCCGACCGCCCCACCCAGCAGCATCGCCATCGCCAGGCGCACAATTCGCTCGCTGCGCGGCACCTGCGGGAAGTACAGGATGATCGCCAGGCTTACCAGCGAAGAGAGGGTCATGAAGACTGGATTGGCGTTCTGGAACATGCCAAACGCCGCCCCGGTGTTCTTCCAATGCACAATCCGGAAGTAAGCCGTCCACCACTGGTAGGGCATCCAAATCTCGCCCATGCTCAGCGTGGAACGGATCCAGGCTTTGGTGAGTTGATCAACCAGGATGATCGCGCCGGCCAATAAAAATAAGAACGCATAATCGGGCAGGTACTTCTTCAAGACGCTCTCCATATTAAAAGTATAGGCGGGTACATTGTACCTCAATGTGAGTCGTCTTTCCATAACCCGCCCGCCAGCAGCAGCACGCCCGCCAGCACGCACAGGTCGGCCAGGTTGAGCGCCGGCAGCCCGCCGATCGAGATGAAATCGGTCACGTGCCCAAAAAGCGCCCGGTCGACCAGGTTGCCCAGCGCCCCGCCCAGCAGCAGCCCCAGCCCCCAGCGCAGCAGGCGCTTCTCGGCCGGGACGCGCGGGAAGTAATACACCACCCCCACGCTGAACAGCAGGGCGATGACCAGGAACACCCAGCCGTACTGCTGGAAGATCCCCCCGGCCGCGCCGTAGTTGCGCACGTGCACGATGCGGGCGTACTGGCTGAGGGCCGCCTCCGGCGCCAGCACCTGGCCGAGCGGCAGCGCCGCCCGCACCCAGGCTTTGCTCAGCTGGTCCAGCAGTAGCGGCGGCAGGGCCAGCGCCAGCAGGGTCAGAAGATCCTTTTTTGTGCTTTTCATGTTGTCCTCAGGCTGTCCCGGCGCAGCGCGCCGACAAAATCTAATTGGTGGGCGATGTAAACCAGTTCGCCGCGCTCCACCTGGGCGTGGCGCTCGGCCATCCAGCCTGCCAGGCGCCCTGGGTCCAACTCAGGGTGTTCCGCCAGCGCCTGCTGCATTGTATGCAGGATGAAGTGCAGGAAATAGGCTTCGTCGGCCGGGTAGCCCTGCGGCCCACTGAACACCACCCAGTCCGACGGCCCAGCTGCCAGGATCTCGGCCCCGGCCTGTTTCAGGTGTTGGAACAGATGCCGGCCCGAACGGCTGTCGCCCGACGGCCGCCCGTCTATGACGCGCCGGTCCATCGTGGCGTGGTACAGACGCTCCACCTGTTCGTCAAAAGCCGGGTCGATCGCAGGCTCAAGCAGCGTGGCGCCGTCAAAGTTGATCGTAAAATAGAACCGCCCCCCCGGCGCCAGCCGCTCAAACAGGCGCGGCAGCGTGGACGGGATGTCCATCAGATCCAGGAAGGCGTGCGCCACCAGCAGATCCCAGCAGCGCCCGCCCGGCTCGCGCTCCAGGAACTCGAACAGGTCGATTGCCTCCAGGCGCAGCAGCAGCTGCTGCCGGGCGCCGGTGATG
>JBJSYW010000278.1:0-6898 GCA_046089985.1 Chloroflexota bacterium | reverse complement strand
GTCGGTGATGACCAGGCTCGACAGCACCCGGCGCAGGTCATGATCCTGGATCGACAGCCGGCGGCGGGTCTGGGCGCGCACCGAGTCGTTGTACGCTTCCAACGGCACCGGGGTCGGCCCGGCGTACTGGCTGCGCTCCAGCGCCTCGCGGGCGCGGTGGATGCCATGCCCGGTGATGCCGTAGACATACGAGCCTTCACCCAGGCCGATGTTCTGGGCGGTCTTGACCTCCACCAACTTTTCGCGCTTCAACACTTCCAGCAGCTGGTCCACAATTCCGCTGAACGGCAGGGCCATCATCTCGGCCACCTTGAACCCGCTCAGGTAGCCCTGGAAATACAGCACCTTCAAGGCCAGGTCTTGCAGCCACAGCCCAGACAAGCCCGTATCTTCGATGCGATTTACCGGCGAGGGGTAAAACGTGGTCCGGTTGGAGTCTTTCCCGCCTAATAAACCGGAACCTTTAATCGAACGAACTTGGGTCATATTCTGCTCTCCCGGGGTCCTTTCCCGCCACTTTTCCACCGTTTACTAGCATTTAGGGATTATAATCCATAAACTTCCAGAACCTGTGAGACGAGAGATGATGAAAGTATCGATCATAATTCCTGCCTATAACGAAAAGAATACCATTGAAGAAATTCTGCGCCGGGTAGAAGCCACCGGTGTTCCATCCGAGATTATCATTGTTGATGACGGTTCAAAAGATGGGACGCGCGAGATCCTGAAAACACTGGACGGCAAAGGCTGCCTGCGGGTGATCCTGCATGAGAAGAACCAGGGCAAGGGAGCGGCGGTGGTGACCGGCATCCGGGCTGCCCAGGGCGAGGTGCTGATCATCCAGGACGCCGACCTGGAATACGACCCGCGTGACTACCCGACGCTGTTGAAGCCGATCGAAGAAGGGCTGGCGCAGGTGGTATACGGCTCGCGCTTCCTGGGCGCGCCGCACCGCGCCACGTTGTTCTGGAATATGCTGGCCAACAAGCTGCTGACGCTGATGACCAACATCCTTTACAACAACATCCTCACCGATATGGAGACCGGCTACAAGGTCTTCCGCCGCGAGGTGGTGCAGGATCTGACCATCCACGCCCGGCGCTTCGACTTTGAGCCGGAGTTCACCGCTAAGATCCTGAAGCGCAAGTACCGCATCTTCGAAGTGCCGATCACCTTCAACCCGCGTGATTACAGCGAAGGCAAAAAGATCCGCCTGAGCGATGCCTTCGAGGCGGTCTGGACGCTGATCAAGTACCGCTTCGTCGACTAAGCTGCGTCGGACGGGCGCAGGTCGCGCACATTCAGCTGCAGCGAGGTGCGCCCGTTGTATTCGTTCTTCTCGAACAGGTAGAGCAAATCCACCTTTTGCGGCAGCTGGTTGTGCAGGTGACCCAGGCGGAAGGCGATGGCGTCAAAGGTTACGCGCCCATCGCTGACCACCAGCTTCAGGTGGGCCTGGTCTTTGCCGACCACGCCGCTGCGGATCACACGCAGCCCGCGTGAGACGAACACCGCCGGGGGGTTCTCCTGCCCGGTGGGCTGCAGCCAGGCCAGGTAATCCAGCAGGGCAGGCTTCAGTTCGTACAGTGGCGCTTCCAGGTCGGCGCGCAGCGTGGGGCGCAGCTCCAGCTCGCCCAGCTGGCGGCGGGCAATGTCCTTCAGGCGCGCCACCAGCTCAGGCAGGTTGGCATTGCTGACGGTGAACCCGGCTGCCACCGCATGCCCGCCGTGCTTCACCAGCAGGTCGGCGCACTGATCCAACGCTTCGGTGATATTGAACTCGGGAATGCTGCGGCACGAGCCGCGCGTAAACTCCTCGCCTTGGGCAGCCACGATCGCCGGGCGGTAGTACTGGTCGGTCAGGCGCGAGGCCGCCAGGCCGATGATGCCCGGGTTATACGCCGGGCTGGCGGCGAACAGCAGCAGTTCTTCGGGCGCGCCTTCCAGCGCCCGGCGTTCGGCGTCGGCCTGCACTTCGCGGGTCAGCTGCTGGCGTTCACGGTTGCGGATCTCCAATTCCTGAGCCATCGTCCCGGTGCGCTGTACGTCGTTGGTCAGCAGCAGATCCAGGGCAGCCATGGCGGTGTCGAGCCGGCCGGCGGCGTTCAGCCGCGGGCCAAGCGAAAAGCTGATCTGCTCGGAATTGACCTGCGCCGGGGCCAGGTTGGCTACTCCCAGCAGCGAGAGCACCCCCTGGCGGCGCGGGAAGCGCAGCTGCTGCAGCCCCAGGCGCACCAGGGCGCGGTTCTCACCGGTCAGCGGGGCCAGGTCGGCGATGGTGCCCAGCGCCACCAGATCGAGCAGTTCTTCCAGCGGCGGGGTGCGGCCGCTCTCCAATTCATACAGCCCGCAAACCAGCTTGTAGGCCAGGCCCACCCCCGCCAGGTGCTTGTCGGGGTAGCTGTCGCCGGACTGCTTGGGGTTGATCACGCTCACGGCCTCCGGCAGCTCGTCGCCCGGCACGTGGTGGTCGGTGATGATCAGGTCCAGGCCAATCCGGCGCGCATAGGCGGCCTCGGCCGGCGAGCGGATGCCGCAGTCGACGGTGATAACCAACCCGGCGCCTTCGGCGTGCAGCGCCTCCAGCGCATCCACGTTCAGGCCATAGCCTTCATCAAAGCGGTTGGGGATATAGCCGCGCACCTGCCCGCCCAGGCAGCCCAGGGCCTGCACCATCAGGGCGGTGGCGGTCACCCCATCGACGTCGTAATCGCCATAGATAACGATCGACTCGCCGCTGCGGATGGCGCGCTGGATGCGCTCCACCGCCGGGAAGACGCCCAGCATGCTCAACGCGGCGCAGCCGGCGGGGGTATGCGCCTCCAGGTACTGCAGGGCAGCCGCCTCGGTAGTGCAGCCGCGGTTGACCAGCACCTGCTTCAGGATCTGCGGGTACCTGGACAGGGCATTGCTCTGTTCGGGGGTGAGCGGCGGGGGGATCAGCCAGCGTTTGTTATGATTCATGTTCGGGCACCGGGAGAAGTATAGCATAGAATGGCACACCGCCGGCGCGCAGGGCCCGAAATCAGGAGTTTCTTCAGGTTGACTAGCGGGTGGATTGCTGCTATGATGATTCACTGGCATGAATCGTACCGACCCGCCGCGCCGGCGCTCTCACTTTTCAGAAATCCTCAGCCGTTACACGGCCTGGCTGATCCCCGGGATACAGGTGAAACGCTGGTTCTTGCTGATCCTGCTGGGGATCACGCTGCTGGCGGTTGGGTCTGGGATTCTGCTGCTGGATATCTACCGCAACGCCCCAGACACCTGGTGGCTGCCGGCGATTTCCACCGCCTCGCTGCGCTTCCTGCCTCGCCCGGTGCGGGCGCTGATCTTCGGCGGGCTGGGGTTGGGGATGATTGTGGTAGGGATGATCGAGCTAAACCGCTCGCTGATCCAACCGCTGATGCGCCCCGGGTTGAGCCTGGCCGACGTGCTGCGCATGCGCCGGCGGCGCGAGCGCGGCCCGCGCATCGTCGCCATCGGCGGCGGGCACGGGCTGTCGACCCTGCTGCGCGGCATCAAGAAGTACTCCGACAACATCACCGCCATCGTCACCGTAGCCGACGACGGCGGCTCGTCCGGCCGGCTGCGCAGCGGGTTGGGTGTGCTGCCGCCGGGCGATATCCGCAGCTGCCTGGCGGCGCTCTCCGACGATGAGGCCTTCCTGGGGCAGTTGTTCCAGTACCGCTTCCCCACCAGCGAGGCCGGGCTAGACGGGCACTCGTTTGGCAACCTGTTCATCACCGCCCTGGCCGAAATCACCGGTTCGTTTGAGGCGGCAGTGGCCGAATCGGGCCGGGTTTTGAACGTGCGCGGTCGGGTGCTGCCTGCCACCGTGCACGATGTGCGCCTGGCGGCCGACGTGGTGCTGCCGCAAATCTCGCAGGAAGTGCGCGTGCAGGGTGAAAGCCAGATCCCTAAGAGCAACGGGCGGGTGCGCCACGTCTGGTTGGAGCCGAACAACCCGCCGGCTTTCCCAGAGGTGATCCGGGCCATCCTGGCGGCCGAACTGATCGTCATCGGGCCGGGCAGCCTGTACACCAGCCTGCTGCCCAACCTGCTGGTGCCCGACCTGGCCGACGCCATCCGCTCCAGCCAGGCGCTGAAGGTGTACGTGTGCAACGTGGCGACCGAGCGCGGCGAGACCAACCACTTCAGTTGCGGCGACCACATCCGGGTGATCGAAGACCATGTGCCCGGGCGGCTGTTCGATTTCACGCTGGCCAACGCTTCCTACGACAGCAAGCTGCCTGAGAATGTGGAATATGTGCGGGTGGAGCCCGACCTGCAAGATGATTACCGCATCGTCCAGGCCGACCTGGTCGATAACCTGTACCCGTGGCGGCACGATTCTGCCAAGCTGGCCCAGGCAATTTTGGGGATCTTCCAAGATCGTTCCGGGAGTCTGGTAGAATAGGAGATTGTGTACAGACATTTCCACGCACTGGCCCAGCGCGGCCTGCGAGCAGAAATGGCTGGATTGGACACGCTGACAATTGATCGGATTGACTGACCGATTGTGACGAATCTCAATTCTCGTATATGGAGGATAAAATGACAGTCAAAGTAGGTATCAATGGTTTCGGCCGCATCGGCCGGCAGGTGCTGAAGGCGATCCGGGATTTCCACCCCGGCGAGCTGGAAGTGGTGGCGTTCAACGACATCGGCGATCTGAAGACGATGGCCCATCTGCTCAAGTACGACTCCAACTACGGCCGCTTCGACGGCACGGTGGAAGTCAAGGATGACGGCCTGGTCATCGATGGCAAGCCGGTGAAGGTCTTCAAGGAGACCGACCCGTCGAACATCCCGTGGAGCGACCTGGGCGTGGAGATCGTGGTCGAATCGACCGGCATCTTCACCGTCAAGAGCGACGGCGTGAACAAGAAGGGCAAGACCGTCAAGGGCGCCGAGAACCACATCACCAAGGGTGGGGCGAAGAAGGTCATCATCTCGGCCCCGGCCGAAGGCGAAGACCTGACCGTCGTGCTGGGTGTGAACGGCGATAAGTACGATCCCGCCAAGCACCACGTGGTGTCGAACGCTTCCTGCACCACCAACGGCCTGGCCCCGGCGATCAAGGTCGTGTATGAGAAGTACGGCGTTGTGCGCGGCTTCATGACCACCGTCCACGCCTACACCAACGACCAGAAGATCCTGGACGCCCCGCACAGCGACCTGCGCCGCGCCCGCACCGCCGCCGCCAACATCATCCCGACCACCACCGGCGCCGCCAAGGCGGTCAAGCTGGTCATCCCCGGGTTGGCCGGCAAGCTCGATGGCTATGCGCTGCGCGTCCCCACCACCACCGTCTCCGTGATCGACCTGACCATGGAACTCGAGAAGCCCGTCACCACCGAGCAGCTGCGCCAGGACTTCCGCGACGCCGCCGCCGGCCCGCTGAAGGGCATCCTGGGCGCCGAGGACGAACCGCTGGTGAGCATCGACTACAAGGGCGACCCGCGCAGCTCGATCGTCGACCTGCCCTTCACCACCGTGATGGGCAAGGAAGCCGGCACCTTCGTCAAGCTGGTGGCCTGGTACGACAACGAATGGGGCTACTCGGTCCGCACCAGCGACCTGGCTGCCTTGATGGCCAAATCCCTCTAGTCCTGCTAAGTAATGAAGGGGTCCGGCGCAGCGCTGCTGGACCCCTTCTGCTGCCGAGGCCAAACCATGTTCAACAAAAAACTGATCAACGATATCGACGTGCAGGGCAAACGCGTCCTGGTGCGCGTCGATTTTAACGTTCCGCTGAAAGACGGCAAGGTCACCGACGACACCCGCATCCAGGCCGCCCTGCCCACCATTAAATACCTGCTCGACCACGGCGCGTCCGTGATCCTGTTCTCGCACCTGGGCCGCCCCAAAGACGGGCCGGATCCCAAGTATTCGATGCGCCCCACCGCCGAGCACCTCAGCCGGCTGCTGGGTAAGCCGGTGGCCTTCGCCGAAGAGGCAGTCGGCCCGGCGGCTGAAGCTGCCGCCCAGGCGCTCAAGCCCGGCGATGTGCTGGTGCTTGAGAACACCCGCTTCTACAAGGGCGAGACCAAGAACGACCCCGAGCTGTCCAAGCAGTTCGCCGCGTTGGCCGACGTGTACGTCAACGATGCGTTCGGCTCAGCGCACCGCGCCCATTCCTCGACCGAGGGCGTGGCCAAGCTGCTGCCGGCGGTGGGCGGCTTCCTGATGGAAAAGGAAATCCAGTACCTGGGCCAGGCGATTGCCGACCCGAAGCGCCCCTTCATCGCCATCCTGGGCGGGGCCAAGATCGTCGATAAGATCGGCGTAATTCGCAACCTGCTGAAGATCTCGGACGGTGTGCTGATCGGCGGTGGGATGGCCAACACCTTCTTCGCCGCTCAGGGCTACCCGATGGGCGACTCGCTGGTGGACGCCGACGCGCTGGAAACGGCCCGCGAGCTGCTGGCCGAGGCCGGCACGCACCTGCGCCTGCCGGTGGACGTGGTGATCGCTGACGCCTTCGACAACGACGCCAACCGCAAGGTGATCGCGGTCGGCCCGGTGCCGGATGGCTGGCGCATCATGGACGTTGGCCCGGAGACCGTGGCGGCGTACGCCAAGGTGGTCAAGAACGCTGAAACAGTGGTGTGGAACGGCCCGATGGGTGTATTTGAGATGCCCAACTTTGCCGACGGCACCTTCGGCGTGGCCAAGGCGGTGGCAGAGAGCGGCGCGGTCTCGATCGTTGGCGGCGGCGATTCGGTCTCGGCCATCAATCAATCCGGCCTGTCTGGCAAGATCACGCACATCTCTACCGGCGGCGGCGCCTCGCTCGAGATGCTCGAGGGTCTGGTGCTGCCCGGCGTGGCGGCCCTGCAAGATAAGTAGTCCTCAACGCACAGCAGGCGGCCCGGGCCGAGGCAGTGGCCCG
>JBJSYW010000277.1:0-4710 GCA_046089985.1 Chloroflexota bacterium | reverse complement strand
TGATAGACCAGCTTGCGCAGCGCGTTGGCGGCGGCTTCGTCGTTCTTCTTCTCGATCGGCAGCCCAAATTCATTCTTGAAATACTGCAGGTTACCCAGCAGGCCTGGGTTCAGGAAGGCAAACTTGGACCACAATTCGGCGGTCGAGAAGAAGAACGACGAAGCCGCCGCCAACGCGCTGCGCAAGCTGGTCTATCCGTTTATCCTGCGCCGCACCAAGAAGACCCTTTACTGCGACATGAGCCCCGCACAGCGCAAGCTGTATAATAAGATGCGCGACTACTACCGCGGGATGCTGCTGGGAATGGTCGAAAAAGAGGGGTTGAACAACAGCCGGATGAAGATCCTGGAGGGGCTGCTGCGCCTGCGCCAGATCTGCAACCACCCGCATCTGGTGGATGAGAAATTCCACGGCGATTCAGCCAAGTTCGAGCTGCTGCTGGAGACCCTGGATACGCTGCAGTCTGAGGGTCACAAGGCGCTGGTGTTCTCGCAGTTCGTGCAAATGCTCAGCCTGGTGCGCAAGGAGCTGGACGAGCGCCAGCTGCCATATACCTACCTGGACGGGCAGACGCAGGACCGCCAGGAGCGCGTCGACACCTTCCAGAATAGCCCGGAGATCCCGTTCTTCCTGATCAGTCTGCGCGCTGGCGGGCTGGGGCTGAACCTGACCGCCGCCGATTACGTGATCCACATCGACCCGTGGTGGAACCCGGCGGTGGAAATGCAGGCTTCCGACCGCACCCATCGTATTGGGCAGGATAAGCCGGTGTTCGTCTTCAAGCTGATCGCCCGCGATTCGGTGGAGGAGAAGATCCTGCAGCTGCAGGAGCGCAAGAAGAACCTGGTGGACCAGATCATCACCACCGAGTCGTCGTTCCTGAAGACCCTCACCCAGGCGGATATCGAGTACCTGTTCGGGGATGAGGCGCTGCGCGGTTGAGGTTTCGCCGGTCAGTCGCGCTTCAGTTCGTTGGTCACCTGGTGCGAGTCCAGCCACGCCTGGCGACGCTGAAACAGCCCGGGGACAGCCTCGTTGGCGCGATTGATCAGGCTGCGCAGGTCGGCGGTGAGCAGCCGCCCGCCGTCCACCACCACCCGCCCGGCGACCATGGTCAAGTCGACATCGCCGCCCTGCACCGCGTGCACCAGGTTGTGCTGCAGATTGCCGTTCGGGCCGCCCAGCAGCGGCGTCAGGTGCGGGATATCGGTGCGGATGGCGATCAGATCGGCCTGCTTACCGACCTCGATCGAGCCAATGCGATCCCCCATACCGAGCGCGCGCGCGCCGTACAGGGTCGCCATGCGGCACACCGACCAGGCATCCAGCGCAGCTGCGTTCAGCCGGGTGAGCTTGGCCATCAGCGAGGCGGTTTTCATCTCATCGAACAGATCCAGGTTGTTGTTCTCTTTTTCCCCATCCGTGCCCAGGCCTACGTTAACCCCGGCTGCCAGCAGCGCTTCCACCGGGGCGGCGCCGCTGGCCAACTTCATATTGCTGACCGGGTTGTGCGCCACCCCCACGCCGTGTTTCGCCAGCAAGGCGATCTCATTCTCCGACAGCCAGACGCAGTGCGCCAGCAGCGTACGGTGAGCGTCCAACAGGCCGAACTGTTCCAGGGCCTCGATTGGGCGCATCTGGTAGCGGCGCTGGGTTTCGTCCACGTCAAAGCGGCTTTCGTTGGAATGGGTGTGCAGTCCCACCTGGTAGCGCTGGGTGATCTCGACTGCCCGCCGCCAGGCTTTGGGCACGGCGTAGAACATGTGCTCCAGGCCCACCCAGACGTTGATCCGCCCGCCGGCCGCGCCGTGCCAGTGTTCGATCAACGTGACGTTCGCATCCAGCTTTTCAAAATAGTCATGGTCGGGGTGTTCAGCCACGTACGGCACCAGCACGGCGCGGATGCCCAGTTCATCCGCCGCCCGGGCGCTGCCATCCATAAAGCGCCACATATCGACCACCGTGGTGGTGCCCGACAGCAGCGCCTCGGCGTAGCACAGGTACGAAGCGATCTCGGCCTCGCGCGGGTTGAGCACGCGGTGCATCGGGTCGATATACACCTGCAGCCATTCCCAAACCGGCAGGCCTTCCGCCGTGCCGCGCAGCAGTCCGGAATGCATGTGGGTATTGATCAACCCCGGCATCAGCAGGCGATTCTTTAAACGCCGCACCGGCACATCGGGATAAGCGGCGACCAGCCCGACGGCATCTCCCACAGCGCCGATTAGCCCGCTGTCGTTCACCAGCACGGCGGCATCGGTCAATATGGCATTATCTTCGGTCATCGGGATCAGGTGGTCGGCATGCAGGATCAGGGGGTGCACTGTGCGGCTCCTGAGCAAAAAAAGCTCGCTGCTTGGAATGGAAGGATGGATTGGTCCTGGTAAGACGACAGTCGTCTGACGATTACCCCAATTCATTCTAGCTTAAGCGGCAGCAAAAGTCAAATGAGAGTCAATCCTCTCATTTGACTTTCGATCGCGCTTAAGCTACAATGATTTTATCCAATCGTCAGACGACTGTCGTCTTACTAAAAACATGTTCCCTATAGAACGTAACCCTCCGATTTTTGAACAGGTGCGGCAGATCATCCGCCAGCGCATCGAGGATGGCGCATACGCGCCCGAAAACCGCCTGCCGTCCGAAGAACAGTTGGCTCACGACCTGCAGGTCAGCCGGGCCACGGTGCGCTCCGCGCTGGCTGCGCTGGCCAGTGAAGGATTGGTCATTCGCCGCCAGGGCAATGGCACGTTCGTCAACACCGGGCGCATCCAGGTGCAAACGCACATGGACTCGCTGTGGGAATTTACCCGCCTGATTGAGGACAGCGGGCGTAAACCGTCAATCCGGCCCCTGGCGCTGGAGCGCCGCCCGGCTACGGCCGATGAGGCGCGCGGGCTGCACATCGCTCCTGGCGAAGCGGTGATCTCGCTGGTGCGCCTGTTCAACGCCGATCAACATCCAGTGATCTATTCGCGCGACACCCTGCCCCAGGCGCTGCTGTGCGTCGAGCCAGACGAAAGCAATATGCAGCTGACGATCTTTGAACTGCTGCTGCAGTACTGCCAACAGAGCATTTCGTATGCTGTGGCTGACCTTTCTGCGGTGCAAGCCGGGGAAGAGATCGCAGCGCTGCTGCACGTTGCGCCGGATACGCCGCTGCTGCACTTTGTCGAGGTGTTTTACGATCGGCTGGGCCGGCCGTTGGTGTATGGCGAAAATTCATACAACGACAAGCTGCTCCGCCTGAAAATCGTCCACTCAAAGCGATGATTCGTGCCCGTTCTAAAAAAGGAGAAGAGCTGTGAAGACACTGAAGATGCTGAAGCTGATTGTGCTGCTGACCATGCTCGCCTCGTTAGTGGGCTGCCAGCCGGCGAAAACGCCTGCCCCGGCCGCCCCGGAAGCCGCCAAACCGTTCAAAGTGGCAATGGTGCTGCATGGAGCGATCAACGATAAGAGCTGGAACGAATCCGGCTACAACGGCTTGCTGAAGATCAAGAACGATTTAAACGTCGAGACAGCCTACCAGGAAAAAGTGCCGTTGGCTGACGCCGAGAACGCCATGCGCACCTTCGCCAGCCAGGGGTATGACCTGGTCATCGGTCACGGGGATGAGTTCTCCGAGGCCGGTAAAGTGGTGGCGGCCGAGTTCCCCAAGGTCAACTTTGCCGTGGTCAACGGCGCTAACACCGCCGCCAACCTGATGTCGATATCGATGTTCGACGAGCAGCTCACCTACCTGACCGGCGTGATCGCCGCCATGACCAGCAAAACCGGCAAAGTGGGCTTCATCGGTGGGCTGGAAATCCCGCCTGTGGTGCGCAACGGCAATGGGTTTGAGATGGGCGCCAAGGCCACCCGGCCGGATATCCAGGTGGTCAAGACCATCATCGGCGACTTCAACGACGCCGCCAAGGGCAAGGAAGCCGCCTTGGCGATGGCCGAGCAGGGCGTGGATGTGATCTACTACTACGTCGACCAGGCCATGCTGGGCATCCAGGAAGCCGCCAAGGAAAAGGACGTCAAGCTGATCGGCTGCATCTTTGATCAGCACGAACTGGCTCCCGAGCTGATCCTGACCTCTGCCATCCAGGACACCCCCACGGCGATCTTCCTGGCCGCCAAGGATGCGATGGCCGGCAATTTCAAGGGCGAGACCAAGCTGTACGGTCTGGACAGCGGCGCCCTGATCCTGGCCCCGTACTATGATGCGGTGCCCCAGGACGTGCAGGATAAGGTCAAGCAGATTATGCAGGACATTATCGACGGCAAGATCCAGGTTCCGCGCACCTGATCAGGATCCTCCATGCAGCCTGCCCATCAGGGGGGAGCTGACGCTCCCCTCTTGAAATTATCTGCGATCACCAAGCGCTTTGGCGAACTGCTTGCCAACGACGCCATCGACCTGGACGTGCGCCCGGGCGAGATACATGCCCTGCTGGGTGAGAACGGGGCCGGTAAAACCACCCTGATGAACATCCTGTATGGGCTGTATCGCCCAGACGCCGGACGGGTTGAACTGCACGGCCGCCCGGTCGAGATCGGTTCGCCGCACCACGCTATCCAGCTGCGCATCGGCATGGTGCGGCGAACCGATCTCGACCGGGCGGCCGTGCAGTTCAACCCGTCCGGCGTCTGGGCGATACAGCCCATACAGGATGTTCATCAGGGTGGTTTTACCGGCCCCGTTCTCACCCAGCAGGGCAT
>JBJSYW010000276.1:0-3509 GCA_046089985.1 Chloroflexota bacterium | reverse complement strand
CGCGGCCGCTTCGGCGATCAGGAGCGGGACCGGTCCGGGGAGCTGGGCGCTGCGGTTCAGGGCCTGCTCGGGTGGGACGCCGGCGGCCATCTCGGCCGCGATCAGCGATGCGATCTCCGGCAAGCCGCGCCCGGCCTGCTTGCGCACCCGGTTGGCACTGGAGCGCACGGCCAGGAACGGGTAGCCAAACCCCAGCAGCGGGGCGAACAAGCTAATCGGGGCCGGATTGAGCAGCAGTAGAACAGAGGCTGCCCCGGCATACAGCAGCGCAGTAAAAACCAGCCGTCCCATGCCCCAATCCAGATACTTCCCACCACGCTGTGCCCAGTGCAGGTGGCCCTCCCAGGCTTCCACCGAGATAGGCATCTTCTTGGCGACCTTCTCGCCAAACTCGTCACCGCGCGTGCGAGCCTGGTGGTTGCCCTGGAAGTCGTGCAGCTGGCGCACCGCGCCGCGCTCGATGCGCACACTTCTTATCAACCAGTAGATAATTCCGGAGACCGAGAGCGCCGCCAGCAGCGGGCCAATCAATCGAATCGCATGAGTCATAGACGCTCCTTTGGATTACTCTGTGGCTTCCCGAATGGTATTGCCGATGTACCAGAAGCCAATCCCCGCCCACACCAGGGCAAACAGCATGCCTATCTGCACGATCGGGTTGCTGGAGATGGCCTGTGAAGCCGGGTTGATCAGGATTGATCCCATGGCCGCGCCCAGGGCCAGGGCGATGATGCGCACTGTGCCCCAGGCGCCGTCCGCCACGGCGTTGGCCTCGGCGCGTGTTTCGAGCAGCCCGGACAGGTTGTCGGCGGTCATCTGGAAGGCATCCACATAGCCCTGGCCGCCGGTCTCGTACAGCCGCTCGACCTGCACGGCAAACAGCAGCAGGGCCGGGGAGATATCCTTGGCCTCCTCCTGGATGGCCTGCAGCCCGGGCACGCCCTCGGCCTGGATGCGGCGAGTCAGGTTGATCAGCCAGGCCTGCAGCGGCCCGCCCGGCTCCAGGTTCTCGGCCTCTTCGGAGAGCACAGCCAGGGCATTGCTGCTGGCCTGCAGCGCGCCGGAGAGGCGGGTGAGCAGCAGGGGGATCTCCTTCTCGATCTTCTGGCGGGTCTTGCTCCACTTGCCTTCGACGATGCCATTCACCAGGGAGTAGCCTAACGGCGGGGCCGCCAGCCACAGGATGGTGGGCAGCTGAAGCAAGGCCATCGGCAGCAGGATGGCGCCGGCCAGCAGGGCATAGGCCAGAATTAACGCTGTCTCTTCCCATCCAGCCACGTCCAACCCGTAGGTGGTGAATGCCAGACGGATCTTGTAAGCTTTCGAGCCCATGCGCCCGGGTTTGGCCTGCTCCGGCTTTCCCGTATTCCCGAGCGCGGTCTGGTGGAAGTCGGCCAGGGCCCGCCGCGCCCCGCGCTGCCATGCCAGCAGCCAGTTGAACAGGAAATAGAGCACCGCGGCTAACGCGCCGGCGGCCAATACGGGGAAAATATATCGTAGTGCTTGCATCGACGGTCCTTTCTATCGCCGGTTTATCGGCTGCATCACGGCATCGCCGGGCCGGTAGAGCTGGCGGAACTTGACGCTGCCGGATTGGATCTGGCGCTCGACTTCCCACACACCCATGAGCTGCCGGCGACCGTCCAACCAGCCAATCTGCGCCACCAGGTCAACCGCCTCGGCGAAAATGGAATGGGCGGCTTTCATCTCCACACCCACATCCGAGAACATGATCACCGCCATGCGAAAGACAGCCTGCTCGGGTCCCTCGGCGTGGAAGGTGGACAGCCCCGGGTGGTCGGACATCTGCGCCCGGAAGAGCGACATGGCGGCATCTCCTTTGCGCACCTCGCCCACGATCAGCCAGCGCGGCGACATGCGCATGGCGTCATCCACACCATCTCGAATGGTATAGGGCGGAACCGTCGAACCGGGAGGAGCCGGGCGCGCTTCGATGGTCACTACATGGGGGTGGTCCAGCCAGATCTCCTCCGGGTCTTCGATCTTGACCACCCGGGCGGCTTTGGGGATGCCCGAACACAGCGCCGAAAGAATAGTCGTCTTGCCAGTGGCGGTCCCGCCAATGACCAGCAGGCGCGCCTGGCGGGAGACCGCCTCCACCAGAGCCTGGATGACCGTCTGTGGGGCGACTTTCCAGGCCACGAGCTGGTCCGGGCGCACGGGGCGCGGCTCGAACAGGCGGATGTTGATCGATGGGTAGCCGGCGCCGGGGACCAGGATTGGGTGCAGAATTTTGACCCGTGCACCGCCCATGCCCTCGGCGCGCGGCAGCTTGGCGTCGACCGATGGCGTGGCTTCCGAGACTGAGCGCCCCAAGGGCGCCAGCAGGGTCTCCACCGAGCGCCAGACCTCGGCCGGCGCCGGGGCCAGGTCCAGCTTCTCGAAGTCGGGTGCGCCTTTTCGCAGCGCCCACACCTGCCCATCCGGGGTCAGGGCGATCTCCGAGTAACCCGGGTCGTAGCCCTGGCTGGGCAGGAGCTGGTTCAGGAAGCCCAGCCCGCCAGCCTGGGCCACCACCTGCTGGATCAGCGAAGCCTGCATGGCCGGAGAAACCACCAGGCCCATGCGGGAGATGATCGTGACCACTACCGGCTGGGCCTTGGCCATCAACTGTGATGTGTCCCGCAGCGCAGCCAGGGAGATGCCCTGGCGCTGAAGCTGCTCCACGGCCTGTGAGACCACCAGCGCCTGGTCTTGGGGCGAGATCGATTGGGCCAGCCCGGCCCATGAAGTACCCAAACCGCTGCTCATGCGCTACACCTTGATCTTAAGCGGGCCAATATGGATGGTACGCTTTTGGGGTGCAGTTGGGGTATACCCATCCCTAACCGTAAGCAGCGTATCGGCTAACGGCTTCAGGGCGCGGGCAAAATCATCGCTGGCCATCAGCGGTAGGGCGCGGTTGTCCTGGGCCGCGCCCACGCGCGGGTCATCGGGGATCTGGGCCACGATGGGTGGGAAGGAGCGTCCCAGCAGCTGGCTGGCCGAGCGGTGCCACTCGCCGCCGTCCAACCGGCTACCCACCCGGTTCAGCACCACAAACACGCCGTTATGCGGGATGGTGTGCTGGCCGGCCAGGCGCTCAACCACCGTGCGGTAAGCCTCCACGGTGCGCATTACACCTTCCAGGGATGGGCGAGCCACCATGACGAGGGTGTTGGCGGCGGCGATGGCGTTGGCGGCCAGGGCGGTCGGCGGGGCGTCGAGCACGATCACGGCATACTCGCTGCGGATGGCCTGGTTGACCAGCCGGTCGAGCGAGTTGGGGGCGTCGACCGGGGTGTTGATCGCCTGGGCTTCGGAGAGCACATCCGAGAAACCGGCCAGCACGTCCAGGTGGTCTTTCTTCTGCACGGAAGCCTTCAAACCCTCGGGGGTTGGGTTGGCGCGCCAGTGGGACAGGTTGGGCTCTTTCTTCAGGCTCAGGATCAGCGGCAGGTCGTCGGGCGCACCCAGTCCGATCAGCAGGGTGGGCAATCCGCGCCGGG
>JBJSYW010000275.1:0-5635 GCA_046089985.1 Chloroflexota bacterium | reverse complement strand
CACAGCGCGGTGCGCATTGCCTGCAGCGTCGCGCTGCGCGCCCCGCCGGCGGTCATCGACAGCGCGGCATGGATGCTATAGGGCGAGACGAGCAGGTTTTCGGCCTGTCCGGGCTGCTGCAGCGCGGCCAGCAGGTTGAAGGTAAAGGCCGGCAGGGCCCGCGCCGCCAGGTTGGTTGCGCTCGCTTCAGACATACGCGCCTCCGCTTAGGGCTTGATGGCCCGTGTGGCGATAAAACTGGGGATGTAGCGCCCGATCAACTGTTCGGGGGCGCGGTCCTCGAAGAAACCGACCAGCAGGAAGCCGGCCTGCAGCTGCCCACCGATCTGGTCGTCGAGCGTGTGACCAAACTCCAACGGCGCGCCTTCTTCCATGTACTGCCGGCGGCGGGCTTCGTCCAGGCTCTCCAGGTCTGAGTAGGGGATGGTGTAGCGCACATCCAGGCGGTTCTCCTGGTCCATCACATCCAGGTCGAACAGGTAGTGCACCGGGTTCAGGAAGCCGGCCAGCAGCGCCCCGCCGGGCTTGAGCACCCGGAAGGCCTCGGCCCACACCGGGCGGACGTTGGGGATGAACAGGTTGGAGACCGGGTGAAAGATCAGGTCGAACGTATCATTGGCGAAGCGCGATAGGTCGCGCATATCGCCCTCCTCCAGGCGCAGCGCCAGCCCGTCGCGCTCGGCTACCATGCGGTCGCACGCCAGCTGGCGCGGCGAATTATCAAAGACGGTCACCTGCGCGCCGGCCGCGGCCAGCACTGGCCCCTGCTGCCCGCCGCCGGAAGCCAGGCACAGCACCTGCCGCCCGCTCAGCTCGCCAAACCAGCTGCGCGGCACGGGTATCGTGGGGGTCAGCACGATCGACCATTCACCCCGCCGGGCGGCGGCGGTCACTTCGCTGCTCACCGGTACGGTCCACGGGTTGCCGGTCTCGACCTCCCGGTCCCAGGCTTTGCGGTTGTACTCTCGGATATCCAGGTCTGCCATGTGTGTCCCTCGGTTTTACTCCAGCGCCCTGCAGGCGCGTTCATATTCTTCGGCCAATTCCTGCTCAATCTCGGCCCGCCGGTCGACCAGGTAGTGGAAAATGGCCAGCCGGTGCGCCTGCTCGGCGACAAAGCGCACCGAGATGCGGTATTGGTCGGCGGCGCGGGTTGAACTGATCACCGTGCCGCCCAGGCTGACCGGCCCGGAGGGCAATTCCAGCCCGGCCAGGATGCTGGCGCCGGGTTTCAGCACCGGCAGGTAAGCGTTGATCGGGAAGCGCACGCCCATCCCGCTCATCGACAAATCGGCCACCTGCCCGGTGGCGCGGCGGCCTTCGCAGTCGATCCACACCGCCAGGTCGGCGCGCGGCTCGACGCGCACCACCATGCGCTCACCCAGGTGAGCGCCCAGGTAGGAGAAGTTGGCCAGCACGATCTCGTTGTGCTGCAGGTCAACCGACAGCGCCTGCGCCTGGGATGGCTCAAAGTAGTCGCTGCCCAACACGCGGGTGCGTTTTTCGGCCGCCAGGCACACCAGGCTGGGGCCTTGGGCGCGCAGCACAGCCTGCTCCCCGTCGATGCGGTCGATCCAGGCTTTGCAGATAAATGGCACGCCTTTATAGATATTCATCAATTCGAGTTCGTGCCGGGCTTCCATCACCACACGCAGGTCGGAGAGGATCTGTTGGTTAGATGCCATGCGGTTGTTCCTTGCTCAGGCGGTTGGCCAGGTGCTATGCTTGCGGTTCAGACGGCTTTAATTATAGCAGAAGCACGCCTATCCGGCCGGGTGGACTGCTGCAGCCCGGCGTTTAACCTGTGCTGTGCCCGGTGGAGTCCAGGCTATTCAGGAACTCCCGGATTTGCCCGGCATGGGTCCATTCGTCGCGGATCTCGTTGTTGAGCAGGGCCGACAGGCTGGGGCGGGTCTTGCCGGTGGGGGTGATGCGCTTGAAGTCGTCCTGCTCGATCGTGCCCAGGAAGCCGATCAGCGACTTGTGCGCGGCGCGCATGCGGTCGAGCACTTCTTCGAAGGTGCCCTGGCCGAAACGCGCCACCAGATCGGCGTTGTAACTGCACCAGTCTTCATCGTGGCGGTCTAGCACGGCGGGGCGCTCGCCGTTCAGCAGGGCCCGGGCGGCGCCCTCGTTGGTCTGATCCCAGCCGGCCAGGTGGGCCAGCAGGTCTTTCAACGACCATTCGCCCAGGAACACTTGCTCCACCCGGCGGGGCGGGGTCTTCAGGGCCAGGTCCAGGATACGCTGCCGGGCGGCGATCAGCCCGGCGATGACATCGTTCTTGTGGGTACTCAGGCGTTTTGGCATACGTTTTCAGTTTTCTCCCCCCGGCGGCCGGCCTGGCAGCGCTCTCAGCAGTCGATCCCCAGGCGTGGATCGGCAGCCAGTATTTGCAGAAATTCCTGTGGGCG
Organism: Chloroflexota bacterium; assembly: GCA_046089985.1. GTDB lineage: Bacteria > Chloroflexota > Anaerolineae > Anaerolineales > UBA4823 > RBG-16-57-11. The sequence goes on along the minus strand of JBJSYW010000275.1, from coordinate 3,221 downwards.
CTCCTGGTGCGGCAGGTGCCCGGCGCCCGGCGCCTGCACCAGGCGCGCGTCGGGCAGCAGGCGGGCGGTGGCCTGCCCGCTTGCCAGTGGAAAGATGTAGTCGGCCTCGCCCCACACCAGCAGGGTGGGGGTGCGCAGCCCCGCCAGGGCAGCCTGGTTGTGGCGGGCGCGGGCAGTGGCGGCGGACAGGCCGCGCAGGGCCGAGAAGTAGGCCCGCCGCTGGCCGTCATCCCACACGCGCTGGTTGACGCGCTGGTATAGGAAGCGCCGCTCGGCTTCCGGCAGGGCATCCAGGTCGGCGTAATACGGGCGCAGCGTTTCGTAGGCGGCCTGCGGGTCTTTGCGCAGCCGGTTGTACAGGTATTCGCCCAACCCGGGCAGCAGGAACATCAGCAGCGGCAGGCTCAGCCGCTGGCCTTCATTAGACAGGCTGCCATCGCACAGCACCAGGCCCTTCAACCAGGGTGGATTCTCCAGCCCCAGCGATTGGCTGATCACCGCGCCCATCGAGCTGCCCACCAGCACCACCTCGGGCAGCTGCAGCGTTTGCACCAGTTCTTTGATCACCTGGCCGTAGTACGCCAGGCTGTAGGCAATATCAGGCTTATCCGAGCGCCCGAAGCCGGGCAGGTCCAGCGCCACCACCTGGTGGCTGCGGCTGAGCGGCAGCAAGACGCTGCGCCAGGAATCGGCTTCATCCCCCAGCCCGTGGACCAGGATCAACGCCGGGCGGCCGCTGGGGGCCGGCGGGCCGGCCTGGAAGGTGAAGATGCGCCGGCCTGCCCCCGGCAGGCTGACCACCCGGGCATAGGGGGCCAGTTCCGGCCAGGGCTGCATCGGGGAGGTGAACGGGTTCGCCATAACTCGATTGTAATCCATTTTTTGCCGGCGGGTGCGCTGATCCGGGTTGCCGGCGTTCGGGCCGCAGCGCTCAGGGAGCTGAGAGCAGCTGCATCAGCGCTGCACGGCTGGCGTTGTCGACCACCGCCAGTACCTCGTCGCCGGCTTTGAAGATCATGTTGCCGCGCGGCGTGATCACCTTGCCATCCCGGATCACCGCTGCGATGGTGCACGAATCGGGCAGCCCCAGGTCGCGCAGCGGGACGCCGATGATGCGTGCGTTAGGAGGCAGCTTTTCTTCCACCAGTGCGTACTCGCCGCGGCGCAGCTTGAGCAGCGTCATCATATCGCCCATCGACATTTCTTCGGCGATCAGGCGGGCCAGGATCTCGGTCTGGTTCAGCCCCACATCCACGCCCATCTCGGGAGTGAACAGCCAGGCGTTCTTGGGATTGTTGACCCGGGCGATGATGCGCGGTACATTGAACTCGAAGCGCGCCAGCGTAGCGATCACCAGGTTGTTCTCATCTTCGCCGGTAGCCGCCACCAGCACGCCGGCCTGCTGCACCCCGGCCTGCTGCAGCACGCTCGGGGAACTGCCGTCGCCCGGGACGATCGTCTCGGCCGGCAGCTCGGCTGCCAGGCGGGCCAGCGCTTCCGACCGGTATTCGATAATTTTGACCTGGTGGCCTTCGGAGAGCAGCTGGCTGGCCAGGTGCGCCCCGGTGCGGCCGCCGCCGACAATCAGTACGTTCATGGCTTCATTCTCCTTCGACCAGACCCAGCATGCGCTTAAAGCGGTCCAGCGAGCCGGTCAGCAAGGTCAGGTGGACCAGGTCGCCGGCGCGGAACTCGGAGCCGCTGAAGGGGATCAGCGCGCTGCCCTGGCGGGTGATGGCGGTGACGCTGATCTCACCCGGCACCACCAGGTGGCGCACCGGCAGCCCCACCAGGCGGGCGGGGGCTTCAATGGTGATCAGGCATACCTCGCCGGCGCCAAAGGTGAACACCGGGTCCAACTCGGCGTGCGAGAGCATCTCCAGAATGCGCTGCGCGCCCAGCTCGGTGGCCGAAATGGTCTGCAGCCCAAGGCGGTTGTAGATCTCGGCCCGTCGCGGGTCATACAGCCGCGCCACCACGCGCGGCACGTGGAAGATGTGGCGGGCGATGCGCGCGGCGATCACGTTGGCGTTGTCCGAAGCGCTGGTGGCGGCAAAAGCATCCGCCTGTTCGATGCCGGCCCGGATCAGTACATCCCGGTCGAAACCCACGCCTGCCACCCGCCGGCCCTTGAAATCCGGCCCCAGGTTCTCCAGGGCGTGCGGGTCTTTGTCGATCACCGCCAGGTCATGCCCTTCACCGGCCAGGCGCCGGCTGACCTGCTCACCCACGCGCCCGCAGCCCATTACGATAATGCGCATGCTGCCTCCTTGCTTGAGGTTGCTTCATCAATCATTTTAACGGTTTTTCATCCATCCGCCGGGCCGGCCTGATCCGCCGGGGCGGTTTTGGCCGCCCGGGCGCGCACCAGCGCCTTACGTACCCATTCCAGGCTAAACAGCGCCGGCCCGCCGGCGGCGATCAGCAGCCACAGCGCCGGCGGCAGCGGCTGGTGTTCAAAGATGCGCTGCAGCGGCGGGATGTAGATCACCGCCGCAACCTGCAGCAGCCCCGCCAGCACGCTGGCCACCAGCAGGCGGTTGTTCAGCCAGCCCAGCCGGCGGGTGCGGTTGACCTCCGCCCGGCAGGCGAACGCGCTGCCCAGCTGGCACATCACCACCCCGGCGTAGAAGGCGGTCAGCGCCGCTTGCTCCAGTTCGGCCTGGCCCAACTGCTCCAGGTCGCCCAGGCGCAGACCGGCCAGCGCTGGCGGCAGGTTGGCGGCCAGCCAAGGCCAGACCGGCGCCAGCCGCCCACCCAGCAGGAAGACCGCCAGGTAGCCCAGGTAGCACAGCCCGGTCTCCAGCAGCCCCAGCCACAGCATTGCCCGCCGCAGCAGGCTGCGGTCGACCACCGGGCGGCTGCGGCGGCGCGGCGGGTGCTGCATCACATCCGGTTCGGGCTGTTCGCTGGCCAGGCTGATGCCCGGCAGCAGGTTGGCGCCCAGGTCGATCGCCAGCACCTGCTGCATCCCCAGCGCCAGCGGGATGTGCGTCGCGGCCGTCAGCAGGAACGGCAGCACTTCCGGCACGCTGCTGGTCAGGATGTAGCCGATTGACTTGCGCAGGTTGTCATACAGCGCCCGGCCCTCGCGCAGCGCGTCCACCACCGTAGCGAAGTCATCGCCGGTCAGCACCAGGTCGGCGGCCTCTTTAGCCACATCCGTGCCGCCGATGCCCATCGAGATGCCCACGTCGGCTTTGCGCAGCGCCGGCGCATCG
>JBJSYW010000274.1:0-5008 GCA_046089985.1 Chloroflexota bacterium | reverse complement strand
AGCCCAGTCCAGGCCATCTGAGCAACTGTATCCAGGCCGCCGGCCCCAGCCAGGTACAGCCCGCCTGGCTTGAGCGAACCTTTCACGCGTCCAAACTAAGACTTGCCCTGCACCATATCCAAAATCACATCATAGCGCCGGCCGTTGCGGGTGAAATCTTCTCGCGTGTAATCGATGACGTGCTCTGCCCCAAGCGAACGCACCAGATCCAGATTGCGGGTGCTGCACACGCCGGTCACCTCAGCCCCAAAGGCCCTGGCAAGCTGGACCGCATAGACGCCGGTGCAGCCCGAAGCGCCAATAATCAGCGCCTCCTGCCCGGGCTGGAGTTTTGCCATATCTCTCAAAAAATACAGCGCCGTGTTGGCGCCAAACGGGATCGAAGCCGCCTCGGCATAGGTCAGGTTGGCCGGTTTTAGGACCAGGCAGGCGTCTTCAGCCATGCAGATATATTCGGCATACGCGCCAAATTTTGGACTGATGCCAAACACCTGATCGCCCGGCTTGAACTGCCTGACCTGCTTGCCCACTTCAACAACTTCACCCGCCAGTTCGACGCCGAGAATAGGCTGCTCAGGTTTTCGCAAGCCGAACATCAAGCGCGCCAGGAAACCAAAGCCGGGCGGGACAAACACAAAACCGCGCGCGTTGCAGTCGCCGGCAGTCACAGACGTGGCATGCACCTTGATCAGCACCTCACCATCCTTTGGCGACGGGCGGTCGACTTCTTGCAGGTGCAGCACATCGGCAGGGCCGTATGCAGTGTATACAATCGCTTTCATCGGATCCTCCAAATCTAATTTACAGCTATGCAGCTTCGTATTCAGGGCCGCGCTGCTGCCAGGCATACCCGGCGATCAGCAGCGTGAGCACGATCTCTACCAGACCAAAGCCGATATAAAAGGCCCAGGTCTCGCCGATCAAATTGCTCAGGTTGACCAACGTATACAAAACCCCTAAGACAATGTTTACCCAACGATTCACGACAGGCTTTAGGGTCAAGGACAGGAAAACCATCACCGCCGGGATCATCATCAGGATCGAAAAACCGAACAGCGTAGCCTGGGTCACCGCAAATGGCCCCATGCGTCCGGAGACCATGGTCTGGATCTGACCAGGCCGGTGCAGCGAAAATATGTCCGCATAGATGTACAACAACATCAGGGCCACCCATAATGCTGACAGCTTCATCTTCACATCTACCCTCAGGTTGGCCTCACGGATCGCGCCCATTGTTTCTCCTTTCTCTGCATCGTATCGATGCGTTTCATTGAGCCGGACCTGGCGGATCGAGACCAATGGCAGGCCTAAATCACGCACTTTTTTGATCAATCCATGCAGCGCAGCTTGATCGATCACCGGACCGGTTAGAAGCGTGCCGCCATCCTTTTCCGGCTGGATAGATAGGCCCTCAAACCAGTCCTTCCATTGTTGATCCAACTGGCCTTCGATCTTTATCTGATAGACCGGCGGTTGGCTGGGATCAATTTCATCATCGGGCCGGTTGGACATCGTCTTTTACCCTTTGCTACAATCGCCAGGCTTCCGATACCATCCGCATCCTGTATAGCAAATATACCGGCAGACGGGTACTGCCGGATAGCACCGAAAGTATTGTTCGGGAGTATTGTTTCGGGGAAGGGTTACAACAGGCCCAGCTCGCGGGCGCGCGCGACGGCTTCGGTACGGTTCTGGGCCTGCAGTTTTCCAAAGATGCGCAAGTTATGGCCTTTGACCGTACTCAACGCCACGACCAGCCGCCGGCTGATTTCGTGGTTGGTCAGCCCCTGAGCGAGCAGGCGCAGTACTTCCAGCTCGCGCTCGCTCAACGGCTCAACCAGGCCCGGTTTTTCCGGCCCGCGCGTGCCTGGAGGCGCGTCGGCCTCTTGAAAAGCAGCCAGGATTTTTCCGGCATAATCCAGCCGCGCCTGGCCCTGGTCGATCGCTTGCCGTTCGAACCGCGTTCGAAATTCCGCAATCAACAGCCGCATCGGCTCGCCTTCGCCCACGAAGATGCGGACAAAGCCTTCCGGTTGAGCCAGCAGCAGGGCGCGCTCAAGCGACGCCAGCGCCAGGGGGAGGTTTCCCTGCGCCTGGTGGGCCAGCGCCTGCACTGCCAGGATTTCAATCACGCTGCCGTTCCTGGTTTGTGATTCGGCCGCTTTCAACAGGCGCTCCAGTAATCCGAGCGCCTGCAGGAATGCACGCCTGTCCTGGCGGCTCTGGTATCCGGCAAGCAGCGCCCGGGCCAGGGTCAGATGCTCGAACTCACCCAGGTAACCGATCTCATCCTCGGCGGACAATCCCCGTTCACGCGCCCAATCCAAGGCCCTTGCCAACCGGCCCTGCTTGAGATACAGGTTCGCTTTCAGGGCTTCAATCGGCCGGATATCCGGTACGGGGTTCCTGACATACACCCGCCTGGCTTCATCCAACTGGTTCAGGGCGGCATCCAGATGGCCGGCTGCTTCCTCGAGCCGGGCCTGCGCAAGATGCCAGCGGTAATGCCAGTCGACCAGGGTGGTCTGCTCGCCCAGCCGCCTGGCTTTTTGCAGGTGTTCTGCAGCCGCCCGGTCCTGCGCCTGCTCATGATACAGCATCGCCAGCCCCAGGAGATGATGCGCCGTGACCTGCTGCGCCTCCGGGCCCTGTTCTGCCGCGGTCTGTAATGCCTGCCGGTAGGTTTTTTCGGCTTCGCGCAGCCGGCCCTGCCCAACCAGGATATCCGCCAGAGCAAATGCACTGGCTACGACAATGGTGAGGTTGCCCGCCTTCTGCATGCTGTTCATCCAATCGCCGAGGGCAAAGCGAGCGGCGTCCAGGTCTCCGCTGCACCAGTGGGTGAACCCCAGCATGATCGTCGCCTGGGCGCGCCTGAACAGGTCATCTTCGGGGAGGTGTTGCAGCGCCGTTTCGGCAAATTTCACCGTCGCCGAGAAATCACCCACAACCTGCGCGTTGTAGGCGCGCCCCAGGGCGATCATCGCCTGCAGCGGCTTTAGCTGCTGCTCGTCCATCGCCGCCCGAGCGGTTGGCGGGCCGTCCAATAACCGTTCGGCAGCCTGCAAGCGCAGTTCACTGGCCTGTGGTTCGCCCGCATCCATCAATGCCAGGCCCACCTGCGTGTTGAGCACCGGGCGGGGGCGGATCACTTCTTCGGGCAGCTTGCGCACCCAACCCAGCCAGGCGGCAGTCTGAAAACTGATATCCATACCTAGCCAGGCCGCTTCGGCCAGCTGCGCGGCTCGCTCAAAATCTGCGCCGGCAACTGCGTGATGAAACGCTTCGTGTTCATCCCCAGCCTGCTCGTACCACCGGCTGGCGCGCAGATGGGATTCGGCGATTTCCCCCACGGAAAGCCGGTTTCTCAGTCGCTGGGCCAGCAAATCGCCAAAGAGATGGTGATAGCGATACCAGCGCCGCTCATGGTCCAGGGGGACAATAAACAGGTTGGCGCGCTCCAGGTACTCCAGGGTCTCCTGACCGGGCACAGGCGGGGCGAGCAGCACCGCCTCACACAGCGGACCGCACAGGCGCTTCAGGATGGAGGTGCGCAGCAGAAAGGCCTGGATGGGTTCGGGCTGCCGCTGCAGGACTTCTTCCAACAGATAGTCGAGCACAAAATGGTGGCTGCCGGTGAAAGAGCGGATGAAACCGGTTGGGTCGTGATCTCCCGGCAGGGAAAGCACCGATCGCAAGGCGATGGCGGCTAATTGCAGACCGGCGATCCAGCCTTCGGTTCGGGCTTCGAGCGCGGCGGTGTCTGCATCGCTCAGGTCCAACCCCATCACCCGGTTGAGAAATTCGGCCGCTTCGGCGGGCGTGAAGCGCAAATCGGCGGCGCGCACTTCACTCAGCCGGCCGCGGGCGCGCAGCCGGGCCAGCGGCAGCGGCGGATCTTCCCGGGTAGCGATGACCAGGTGCGCCTGGGGCGGCAGGCGCTCGACCAGGAAGGCCAGGGCTTGAGCGACCGCCGCTGCATCGATCACATGGTAATCTTCCAGTACCAGGATAAATGGATTGGTGAGGGTGGTAAGATCGTTGAGCAGCGGCGTCAGCATTGCTTCGAGCGGGGGCGGCTGTGGAGACTGGAGTACAGCCAATGCCCCTGCGCCGATATTCGCCCCCATCGTCTGCAGCGCAGCCACCAGGTAGGTCACAAAGCGGGCCGGGTCATTGTCCCCTTCATCCAGTGACAGCCAGGCAGCCGGTCGACCGCAGTCGGCCAGCCATTCGCTGAGCAGAGTGGTTTTCCCAAACCCGGCCGAGGCCGAGATGAGGGTCAGGGTATGGCCTGCCGCCAGTCCGGCGTTCAACTGCTCCAACAGGCGCGGGCGCGGAACCATCCCCGGGCGGGGCGCAGGGGTGTAAAGTTTCGTTACCAGGAGGTTCGCCGGCACAACTGCATTATACTGCCGCAGCCCCATTAGAGCAGCGGGCGAATTTCATCCGGCTTATACGCGAAAGCCTTGAGCCGGGCGGCCGCGCGTATGTTAGAATCACCTCAGATCGTCCCCCTCATCCAACAGGCCGGTTCTATACGCTTGACCTTATGAGAATCGCCTTCGTTTCCGTGTACGACCCCCACCAGCCGGAACAGTGGTCCGGTACCAATTCTTATATCCACCGGGCGCTGGCCCAGCAAGGCATCCAGATCGTCGACATCGGGCCGCTGGGCGTGCCATGGTCGCTGCCTTCAAAAGCCAGGAAGCTGGTCTACCGGCTGCTCGGTCGCCAATTCCTGCGCGACCGCCAGCCGGGCGTCGCCCGGGCGTATGCCGCCCAGGTGGAAAAGACGCTCCGCCAGGCCGCAGTGGAGCTGGTCTTTAGCCCGGGGACGCGCGAGATCGCCGCCCTATCCACTCGTCTGCCGGTGGCGTTCTGGACCGACGCGACCTTCGCCGGGATGGTCGACGTCAACCCCGACTTCACCCGGCTGTGCGCCGAGAGCCTGCGCAATGGGCACGCCCTGGAACAGGCCGCGCTGGAACGCTGCTGGCTGGCGCTG
>JBJSYW010000273.1:0-17837 GCA_046089985.1 Chloroflexota bacterium | reverse complement strand
GACCGCCAGGGCCAGATCGTGGTGCCCTTCGCGGTTGAATCGGCGCTCTCCGGCGTCGAGCAGCCGCTGCTCCCTGACCAGCGCCTGTGGTACCGCCGTACGTTGAACCCGCTCGAACTGCTGGGCCTGGCTGCCTTGGATGGGCGCGTGCTGCTGCACTTCGAAGCCGTCGACTGGCAGATGCAGGCCTATATCAACGGCAGCCTGGCCGGCGAGCACACCGGCGGCTACCTGCCGTTCACTTTCGACATCACCGGGCTGCTGCGCCCCGGCGGCGACAACGAACTGGTGGTGGCGGTCTACGATCCTACCGACAGCGGCCGCCAGGAGTATGGCAAGCAGACCCTGCGCCCACACGGCATCTGGTACACCGCCGTTTCGGGCATCTGGCAGACTGTCTGGTTGGAAGCCGTGCCGCACACCAGTATCGCCGGCCTGCGCCTGCTGCCTGACCTGGACCAGGAGACGCTCACGGTTGAGACGGCGCTGCGCGGCCCGGTCGCCGGCGTGCTGGTCGAAGCGGTGGTCTTTGAAGACGGCCTGCAGGTGGCTGCGGCCTGGGGCGAAGCCGGACGCCCGCTGGAGCTGCGCCTGCCCGGCGCTCACCCGTGGAGCCCGGACGACCCGTTCCTGTACGACCTGCGCCTGCGCCTGGTGCGCGACGAGCAGGTGATCGATGAAGTGGGCAGCTACTTCGCCATGCGCAAGTTCAGCACCGGGCCGGATGCCCAGGGGCGGATGCGCTTCTTGCTGAACAACCGCCCGCTGTTCCTGTATGGGCCGCTGGACCAGGGCTACTTCCCGGATGGGCTGTATACCCCGCCCAGTGAAGCCGCCATGCTGTCGGACATCGAGTATGCGCGCAAGATCGGCTGCAATATGATCCGCAAGCACATCAAGGTTGAGCCGCGCCGCTGGTACGCCGCCTGCGACCGGCTGGGGATGATCGTCTGGCAGGATATGCCCAGCGGCGGCGTGCCGGTGGATGACGCCACCGCCGACGCCGCCTGAGCCTGAAGCTGACCCGCGACGACAGCTCTGAGCTGGCATTCGCCGGGCGGGCCGACCCGCAGGTGCGCGCTCGCTATCGCGACGACCTGCGCGCCATGGTTGACCACCTGTTCAACGCCGCCTGCATTGCCGTGTGGGTGCCGTTCAATGAAGGCTGGGGCCAGTTCGAAGCCCGTTCGGTGGCCGAAGCGCTGAAGTGCTGGGATCCTTCTCGCCTGGTGGACCACGCCTCCGGTTGGTTTGACCAGGGCGCCGGCGACTTCCACAGCCTGCACATCTACTGCCGCGGCCTCGACAGCCACACCCCCGACCCGCGCCGGGCGTACGTGATCTCCGAGTTTGGCGGCTACTCGCTGGAGGTCAAGGGCCATGTCTGGAACCCGCAGAAAGAGTTTGGCTACCAGGTCTATCCGACCGCCGATAAGCTCACCGAAGCCTACCTGCGCCTGGTGGAGACCGAAGTGCTGCCGATGATCGGGCGGGGGCTGGCGGCGGCAATCTATACCCAGACCAGCGATGTTGAAGAAGAGATCAACGGCTTCCTGTCCTATGACCGGCGGGTCGAAAAGATGGACCCGGCCTGCCTGCGCATGGTGCACCAGGCGTTGATCGCCAGTTTGTGATATACTTTCGCTAATCGGCGACTGATATCAAATCGGTGCGGCGCACCCCTGGTGGGTGCGTCGCACTTCGTGCTATCACCGGCTATTATTGATAACCAGACAGATGGGATGGGGACATGATGATTGCGCGCAAGATCTTTATTACTACCGAAGACCGCCGGCGGCTGCTGGAAATGATCGGCGAGGCAGCTCGCTCAGGCTATCGCGGCAGCCCGTACCTGGCTAACCTGCGCAGCGAACTCAACCGGGCCGAGGTGGTCGACTCAAAAGACGTGCCGTCGGATGTGATTACGATGAACTCACGCCTTGAACTGCTGGATCTGGAGACCGGTGAGCAGATGATCTTCAGCCTGGTCTACCCGCACGACAGCGATACCAGCCCCGATAACATCTCCGTGCTGGCGCCGATCGGCACCGCCGTGCTGGGCTACCGGGTGGGCGATGTGATCGAATGGGAAGTGCCCGACGGGATGCGCCGGCTCAAGGTGCAGCAGCTGCACTACCAACCGGAAGCCGCCGGTGATGACCTCTAGACCGGCGCTCCGGTGGAGCCGCGCGCCTGCAGTTCGGGTTGGATCGGAGCCGGCGCGCCGGGCAGCGGGCTGCCTTCCACCAGCGCCAGCAGCATATCCACCAGCCGACGGGCGATCTGGTACAGCGGCAGGTTGAGGGTGGTCAGCGGCGGTTGGGTGTGCTCGGCCTCGCTGACCCCGTCGAACCCGGTCACCGAGAGCTGCCGGCCCACCGCCAGCCCGTGCTCGTAGGCGGCGTGCAGCACGCCGAACGCTACGCTGTCGTTGATGCAGGCGATGGCGCTGGGCGGCTCGGGCAGGTCCAACAGGCCCATGGCGCGCTCGTACCCGCCCTGGCTGTTCATGCCGGTGCTGCAGATCAGCTGCGGATCCAGCGGCAGCCCGGCTTCTACTATACCGGCCTCGAAGCCCGCCTGCCGCTCGACCTGGATCTTCAGCATCGCCGGCCCGCCAATGTAGGCGATGCGCCGGTGGCCCAGGCCGGTCAGGTGGCGCACCATCTCAACCATTGCGCCGCGGTTGTCGACCTCCAGGTAGGCGCTGCGGGCTGCCGCCGGCAGGTTCTGCGGTCGTTCCAGCGCTGCAAACGGGAAGCCCTGTTCGCCCATAAACTGGATCCGCCAATCATCCAGGCGCACGCGGTTCAGGATCACCCCATCCACCTTGCGCCCCTGCACCCAGCGTTCGTACACCTGGCGCTCCTCCTGGCTGTTGGGCGGGGCGGTCGAGACCACCACGTCGCAGTTGTGCAGCGAAGCCTGGTCGCCCAGGCCGGAGACGAACTCGGTGTAGAACGGTTCGCTGAAATGCAGCGAGCTTGCCGGCAGGATGTAGCCGATCGTATCGGCGCGCTGGCGGCGCAGCTGGCGCGCGGCCCGGTTGGGCACATACCCCATCTCGCGCGCCGTGACCACCACCAGCTGGCGCGTGGCCTGGGCGACATCGCTGTACCCGTCTAACGCCCGCGATACAGTGGTAATCGAAAGGTTTAACCGCTTGGCGACATCGCGGATTGTAACCGTCATATGCAGTTCCTATCCTGGCTGGTTTCCCCCATTATAGCTAAAATTCATGCGGCTGACGTGCTCATTTCTCGTTTTTACGCGGCACAATTACCCGCAGAGCCTGCGGGATGCTGCGCACGCGCAGCGGAGTGGAGCCGAATGGGTCGCCGTCAACCTGCACGCTCTGCGGCGGGTCGGCGGTGATCAGCGCCTGGCGCACCTGCCAGTGGCGCATTCGACCCAGCGCGCCGTGGTCCTCGATGCGCTTGCTCAACAGGGCGATGATGTTCTCCAGATCGACCCGCGTCATAACCATCACGTTCAGCAGCCCGTCCTGGATGTCGACTACCGGGAACAGGTTCAGCGTGGGCGACAGCCCCAGGTGGGCTGAGTTGGCGATGCTGCACAGCACCCCCTGCGCCTCTTCCGCTCGCCCATCCAATTCCAGCCGGTAGCGCACCGGTTTCGCTTCGATCAGCGCCTGCACGCCTGCCAGACCATAGGCCACCAGCCCCAGGCGCTCTTTTAGCTCACGTGGGGCGCGCAGCATCGCCAGCGCCTCCAGCCCGGCCCCGGCCCGCAGCAGGTACTGGCGCTGCCCGCTGGAACTGCTCACCTCGCCCAGGTCCACCAGGCGGATATCGTGTTCATCCAGGATCAGGCGCGCCGCTTGCGCCAGCGTGCGCGGGGTGCCGAATTCAAAGGCCAGTACGTTGCCGGTCCCACCCGGCAGGATCGCCAGCGCGGTAGCGCTGCCCGAGATGCCCCAGGCCGCCTCGCCAATCGTGCCGTCGCCGCCATACACGGCCACGACCTCCGCCCCAGCCGCCGCCAGGCGGCGGGCGATCTCGGCCGCCTCGCCTTCGGCATGGGTCACTTCCACGGTCCAGTAGACGCCTTCCGGGTTAAATACACGGTTCAACTGCCCAAGCAGCGGGGTGCTGCCGGCTACGGCCGGGTTGACAATGATGGGGATCCAGCGTCGATTGCGGCTGCTGCTCACGCTCCTCCTGCGCCTGCTGCGTTGGACTGGTTTCGATTGTATCACAGCCCGCCCGGACCACCCCCGCTTGCCCCGGTAGGCAGATTCCCCCACCGCCGGCAGGCGCTTTCCGAATGGCGCGCCCCGCCTGCGACCGGTAAACTGGAGGCTGGAGGAATATCGATATGGGTATGCATAATGAAGCCACTATGTTACCGGGCCAAATGGTCGACTGCATCCGCACCTGCAACGGCTGCCATGATATTTGCACCGAGGCGGTGCAGCACTGCCTGAAGATCGGCGGCGAGCACGCCGCGCCGGCGCATATTCGCCTGATGCTGGACTGCGCTGAAATCTGCCAGACCAGCGCCGATTTTATGCTGCGCTCGTCCGATTATCACGGGCGGGTATGTGGGGTGTGCGCCGAGGTGTGCGAGGCTTGCGCCCAGGACTGCGCGCGTTTCCCAGACGATGCCATGATGCGCCAGTGCGCCGAAATGTGCCGGCTGTGCGCCGATAGCTGCCGCGAGATGGCCTAATTCATCGAAGGGCTGATGATCTCGCCGTCCTTGATGGTGATCACCCGCGTGGCACGCGCCGCCAGGTCGTCATCGTGGGTGACCATCAGGACGGTCTTGCCCTGCGCGGCCAGTTCGTGCAGCAGTTCGAAGACCTGCTCGGCGGTGGCCGAGTCCAGGTTGCCGGTCGGTTCATCGGTGACGATGATCGGCGGGTCGTTGGCCAGCGAGCGGGCGATCGCCGCGCTCTGCTGCTGCCCGCCCGACAGCTGGCTGGGCATCTTGTCGATTACCTCGCCCAGGCCCACCCGTTCAAGCAGAGAGCGGGCGCGCGTTTCACGCTCGGCCGGGGTGTACAGGTTGCAGAAGTCCATCGGCAGGCGCACGTTCTCCAGCACGGTCAGTGTAGGCAGCAGCTGGAAAAACTGAAACACGATCCCCAGGTTGACCCCGCGCCAGCCGGCCAGCTGGCCCTCGTTCAGCTTATGCACCGGCGAACCGGCGATCAGCACCTCGCCGGAGGTGGGCCGGTCGATGCCGGTCAGCACGTTGATCAGGGTGGTCTTACCGCTGCCGGATTTGCCCACAATGGCGACGAACTCGCCGCGCTCGATGCACAGGTCAACCCCCTTCAGTGCCGTGAACGATCCGGCGCTGGAGTGATAGGTCTTGACCACCTGGTGCAGTCGGATGATCTCAGTCATAGTTCAGCACTTCCCGCACCGTCAGGCGCACGGCATCTCGCGCCGGGGCCAGGCTGGCCCCTAAACCGATCAGCAGTACCGTCGCCAGCCAGGCGAACAGCCCCAGGGCCGAATATTGGAAGCTCGCCCCGGTGCCGAAGGTGATGCGCACCACGGCTTCCGACAGCGCCAGCCCCACCGGGTAGGAAAGCAGCGCGCTCAGCCCCCAGCTGATCAGCGCCACCACCGCCCCTTCTACGACCACCACCTGGCGCACCGAGGCATGCGACGCTCCGACCGCCCGCAGCACGCCGATCTCGCGTGTGCGTTCGAGCACGTTCAACCCCATTGCTCCGGTCAGCCCCAACCCACCGATGACTGCCAGGATCAACGCCACCAGCAGCAGCACCACCAGCAGGATGTTGAAGGCGCTGGCCATCGAGTCGAAGATCTCGTTGCGTGTGCTGCTGGTGCTTTCGCTCAACTGGGCGTCTTCAAAGCGCTTCTCCAGCCGTTCCCCCAGCGCCGTCTGCGCCTGGGCATTCTCGAATGCCCCCGGCGTAGCGACCACCCGCACCATGTCCACCTGGTTGGCGCGCCCGGTCAGCCGGGCCAGTTCGTCATAGGCCATGTACAGGCGCGAACCAGACATGTGCTTCGAAACGATCCCCACCACCTGCACGTCGCGCTCCTGGCCATTGACCTTTAGCGTCACCTGGCTGCCCACTGCCAGCGCCGTTTCACTGGTCAGCAGGTCTTCATTGATCACCACCTGCAGGCTGTCGCCGGCGTGCAGCCAACGCCCAGCCACCACGCGTGGCTGGATGGTCTGCGAGTCATACGGCAGCCCGATCACCTCCACCCGGGCGCTTTCGCTGCCATCGGGGTGCACCAGCACGGCGTTGGCGCTGGCCCAGCCCTCGGCGATGTTGACCTGCGGGATGCGCCGCGCTTCGCGCTCCACGGTGTACTTGTTGGCCCCACCCGGGATGGCGATCGAAGCGTCGAAGGCGATATAGCGCCCAAACTCGTCGATCTGGTTGTGGATGGTTGAATAGGAAGAGAAGACCGCCATGAACATCGCCCCGGCGATGGTCAGCGTAGCCAGCGTGAACGCCAGGCGGGATTTGTTGCGGAAGGTGTTGCGCAGCGAAAGCATCACCGGCGGGCTGAGCAGCCGGAAGCGCGCCATCTGGTTCTCGAACCAACCCTTCTGGCTGTGGCCGGCGGCTTGCGATTGGTAAATGGCTTCGTAGACCGACAGGCGCGCGGCGCTCAGCACCGGTCCCAGGGTCACCACCAGCGGCATCAGCAGCCCCAGCGCAGCCTGCACCAGCCCAACCGAGAGCGGCAGGTCGACCCGGGTGACCCGGAAGTTCAACAGGCTGCCGCCTACGCTGCTCAGACCCCAGGCGCCCAGCATGCCCAGCGGCAGCGCCACCAGCAGCGCCAGGATGCTCAACACGGACACATACTGCAGATACAGCAGGATGATCTGCTTGCGCGTGGCGCCCACCGAGCGCATAATGCCGATCTGGCGCGTCTGCTGCATCAGCACCGCCGAGATGGTGTTGACTACCAACCCGGCGCACAGCACGATCGCCAGCAGGCTCATCACCTGGAACACCAGCAGTACGCCGTCCAGTTGGCGCCTGGCCCAGAAATCGCTCGGCCGGGGATCGCCGGGCACCTGCACCGCCGCGACCACATACCCGGCCGGCTCGATCACCCGGTCGCGCGCCACCCCAGCCACGCGCAGCACCTCGTCGCGCTCGGCTGAACCGGGCCGGTCCTCGGCGCCGACTACCAGGTGCAGCTGGTTGTAATATGGCTGCTCGCCCAGCCACTCCAGCGTGGGCATGGTGATATAGCCGGTCACCTCGCCGCTGATTGTGTAGGGCATGGTGGACATATCATGCACGATGCCATCCACGCGCAATTCGTAACGCGTGCCATCCTGCATCTCCACCGTCAGCGGATCGCCCGGTTTCAGCCCCAGCCCTTCGGCGCTGTTGCGTTCGATCAGCACGCCGCGCAGCCCCGGAACGGCCGTCCCGTGATCCACCGCCAGGCGGTTGACTGTGTAGTTGGTGAAGTCCGGCGCAGCCACCAGGTTCAGCTTGCGCTGGCTGCCATCGGCTTCGATCTGCATCGCCGCCAGGCTGCGCCGTGCTTCGGCGGCGCTCACCTCACGCATCGCCGCCACGTCGTTGGCCAGCTCCTTGGGGAACGGCGAAACGTACAGCCGCACACTGGCCGGGTTGAGCGTGGCAAAGTGATCGAACAGGTCGCGCTGGATCATCAGCACGGTGTTGTTAATCACCCCCACCGCCGCGATCCCGATCGCCAGCGTGACGATCACCAGCAGCGACCGCTTCTTGTTATCCCAGATGTCGCGTAAAATCTTTTCCCAGCGCGCTTTCATCGTATCAGCTCACAATCCGCCCGTCGGCCAGGTGCACCACCCGTGAAGCGCTGGCCTTGACCCCCGGGTCGTGGGTAGCCACCAGCAGGGTTTTGCCGGCGCTCACCAGCCCGGCGAAGACTTCCATAATTTCGCTCGTGGTGCGCGAGTCCAGGTTGCCGGTCGGTTCGTCGGCCACCAGGATCGGCGGGTCATTGGCCAGGGCGCGGGCGATGGCCACGCGCTGCTGCTGCCCGCCGGAGATCTCCGAGGGGCGTTTGTGGGTGTGCCCGGCCAGCCCCACCTGCTCCAGCAGGGCAACCGCCCGTTCCTGGCGCTCCTTCGGCGCAAACCGGCCGCAAAATTCCATCGGGATCATTACGTTTTTCACCAGGCTGATCGACGGCAGCAGCTGGAAGAACTGGAACACCACCCCCAGGGTTAGCCCGCGCCAGCGCGCCAGCGCGTCTTCGTCTTCCGGCGGCGGGGCGCCGTTGACCAGGATCCGGCCCCCGTCGGCCCGGTCGATGCCTGTCAGCGTGTTCACCAGGGTCGATTTGCCGGCCCCCGACTTGCCGAGGATAGCGACAAACTCGCCCTGCTGCACCTGCAGATCTACCCCGCGCAAAGCCGGCGCAGGGCCGGCTGGCGTATGATAGCTCTTGGTCAGTGCTTGGATTAAAATGGCTGTGCTCATCACAAAATTGCTATGATCTTGACTGTCTAATATGGTATACTGTGTATCGTAATATCCAAAAGAAGTATACCATAGATCATATGAGTTAGCTGGTACGACAACCTGACAGTTTGATGAGAGAACGCCGGAAAAGTTGCCCTCCCGGCGCAGTGAATTATGAAGGATAGGAAAACGGGTGTTATGGATAAGACCGACCGGCGGGTTAAGCGCACAAACCGGCTGCTGCAGGATGCCCTGGTGAGCCTGACGCTGGAGCGCGGTTTTGACGAAGTGACCATCCGCGATATCACCGAGCGGGCCGATGTGGGGTATGCCACTTTCTTCCGCCATTACCCAGACAAAGAGACCCTGCTGGCAGATGTGCTGCAGGTGATGAAGGACGACCTGACCCAGCTGCTGGCGCCTTACTCGATCGTCTCGGCCCCCGAGAAGACCGGGGTGTTAATCTTTGAGTATGTGCAGGAGAACTGTGACCTGTGCCGGGTGCTGCTGGACAGCACCGACACGATGAACCTGCTGCAGCCGGTGCAGCAGATTGGCCTGCAGGAAGCCGCCCCGCTGCTTTCGCCCGCCCAGGTAGACGGCGTGCCGGTAGAACTGGCGACCAGCCACCTGATGTCGTCGTTGGTGATGCTGATCCGCTGGTGGCTAGACCGCGGCATGCCGTATCCGCCGGAGCGCATGGGCCGCTTTGCCGCCGAGCTGATCATCAAGCCAGTGCTGGCGGCTTTTTCCGTATAGCCGGCCGCGCCATCGATCGCATTACAGTCGTTCAAGCGGTCTACTGCTCAGCCGGCTCGATCTCCTGGCAGTTATAAACGATCACCGGCTCTTCGTTGTTCAGCAGCATATCGATCACCGTGCCAGTTTCGATCTGGTAACAGGCATATTCCACGCTGCTGTACTGCAGCGCCACCCGGGCCTGTGGGTCGAGGGCCGCCAGCCCCGTGAAGGGTTCCGGCCCATACGGGCGCACCAATACCTCGTAAATCCATTTTTTATCAGTCATTTCCCCTCATCACCGGTTAAACTAACGATAATCAGCGCCGCGGCAGGCGGACTGCCGTCCGATGGTCTTGCACTGGTTTTGCATGGGATAAAAAAACGCCCCAATTCGAGACACGCAGGATACCAGCCGCCTGGGAAATCGGCTGTAGGAAGTATACTGTACTTTATGTAGGACAGGTGCTGGTCTTACCGCAAATTTTACCGGGGCGGTTACCGGTGCACCAGCGGAAGGAACAGCGAGCGCCAGTTAACACAGGCAGGCGTTTGGATCGGCGCCAGGATGCTGAAAGGCGACGGGCCGCTGCCGTTGAAAGCGCTCAGCCGGTAAACGGCCGCCTGCCCGCAGGGCAGCCCGTCTTCGACATACGACGTAACCGCTGCAGCGGTGGTAGCGATCTGCAGCCAGCCGTTGCCATAGCGCCGCTCCAGACGGTGGCTGAATGGGCTGCCGGGCTGCGTCCAGGTCAGCCGGATGCTGGAGGGGGTGAGCAGCTCGCCGGAGAACCCCTCCGGCGGATCCGGCAGCCAGCTGCCCAGCAGGCTGTCAATCACCCGCAGCGTATAATTGTGCCCCGGGCATCCGCCTTCACCGCTGACCTTCACGTGGAATACCCCGCCGGAAGGGGCGCCCCAGCTGTTGATGCACAGCGCGCCCGGGCTGCCGCTGCACTGACGCGCTGTGAGCAGCGGCTCGCTCCCGTTGTACAGGGTCAGCAGCAGCGGCGAACCATCCCGGTGGGTGAACGGCGAGGTGGTGATGGTATAGATCTCGCCGGCTGTGGCGGTGAATTTGAACCAGTCTGCGTCTTCCCCCGCGCCCAGGTTTAACTCCAGCCCGCCGGCGTTGGGGAGCAGTTCGTGGGCCTGGGCCGGGTCGTTATCCGGCTCGTAGCCGTCGGTGAGGGTGGTAGTGTGGCTGATCACCTCGCTGAAAGCCGACCTGTCCAGCCCATCGATGGCGCGCAGCCGGTAGGCGTAGCTCACCCCGCACTCCAGGGCGTGATCAACAAAGATCGAAATCCCATCTGTGGGCACCTGCGGGCGGAAGAGCAGCCCTGGCCCGGCGATGCCCACCGCCTGCCAGCTGCCCAGCGTGCCCGAGATCGGCTGCCAGCGCTGCACTTCGAAAGCGTGCTGCCCGGTGTTGGCATCCGGCCAGTGCAGCTCCAGGCTGCTGTTCACCCAGTTGTTGAAGAAAACCCCATTGGGGCGGACCAGGCTGCTGAACAGCGAGCTGCGCGCCAGCGCCAGCCGGTAGTCGTAGCCCGGGCAGCCGCCTTCGCCGTGGTAATTGTAGACCCGCGCGTAGTAGGTTCCGGCGGCGGGGGCGGTCCATTTGCGGATGCAGGAGCCCAGCCCGCCGCAGTCGTCGTTCACCTCCAGGCGGGTTGTGCCGTTGGTATCGTACAACTCCAGCACGGTGTCGTTTTCTGATCCCAGCAGCGTGGTGGTGAGGGTGTACACCTGCCCGGCCGAGGCGCTGAACTTCACCCAGTCCTCGTCGCCGGGTGCATCAAAGCTGTGCTCCTGTGCGGCGGCATTGGCCGAGATGGTGCGGGCGGCGGCGAAGCCGTCATCGTTCTCGAAGCTGTCGACTGCGGTGGGGGCGGCTTTGGCGATATTGCTGTAGAAGGACTTGCCGTAGGTGTTGTAGGCCCGCACGCGGTAGCTGTAGCTGTGCTTGCACTGCAGCCCGTGATCGGAATAGGCAGTGGCGCCCGCTCCTAGCGTAGCGATCGTCTGCCAGGTCAACAACCCGATCCCGCCGCCGCTGTCTTTCCAGCCGTAGCGTTCCACCTCGAAGCCCTGTTCCATCGTATCGGCCGGGGTCCAGCTCAGGTTCGCCTGGCAGTGCGAAACCACCGCCGCCGCCAGGTTCAGCGGCTGTGCCGGCCAGCCGGCATACCCGCCTTCCACAACGTTAAGCGTGTAGCCATACTCGCTGCAGCCGCCCTCTCCCGAGGCGTTGCTGACCTTGATATAGAACATTCCGCCGGTATTGGTCTTCCAGTTGTTGATGCACGAAGCCGCCACGCCGGAAGTGCAGTTGTTGTTGGATGCCAGCGGGGAAGAGCCGGTGGCCGAATACAATTCCAACAGCGTGTCGCTGCCCGCGTCCAGGTTCCCGGTGCTGATCGTATACAGCTTGCCTGCCTGGGCGGTGAACTTCACCCAATCCACATCGCCGGCGGTATGGAAGGAATGCCCCTGCCCGCTTGCCGGCGAGATGCTGGAAGCCGGGCTGATTGGCTTGGCGGTGTTCTTGTCGCCATCGTACTCGTACGGGTCAAACGCATAGGCCATGGCGGAAGCCTGGTTGCTGTAGGTAGTGCCGTAGCTGTTGTAAGCCGCCAGGCGATAGGTATACTGCTCGCCGCAGGCCGGCAGCGTATCGGACCATTTGGCGGCGTCGATGCCCGGCGTCCCGACGGTGGTCCAGCCGGCTACGCTTGATTGGCGCTCTACGTTGAACCCCAGCTCGTTATCGCTGTTGTCCAGCCAGGTGAGCTGGATGGCGTTCTGCTGCTGCGCCGTGGCGATCAGGAAGGTGGGCGCAGCCGGCGCAGCCGGGTGACCATCGTTGAGGCTCAATGCCGGGTCACCATACAGGTTGAAGTCGAGCCAGTTGCCCACCGTGGTGCCGTTCCAGTCGGCCACCTGGCTCATGGCATACTTCTCGTCGTACAGGGCGTGCCCGGCGGTCTCGCCGGCGGCAATGCGCTGGGTGACGTAATAGGCGTGGTCGGCGTTGCCGGCTGCGGCGCGGTTGGGGCTGAAAACGCCGTAGTAATACCCGGTCATGCGTGAGGCGGAGATCACCCCCACCGCGCCGTTTTTCAGCAGCGAATACCCCAGGCTGGTGCTCATGCCCGGGAAGCCGTTATAACACGAGGCGGAGAAGACGATCGCCGGGCGCTGGTCGTTCAGCAGGCCGGCCTGGTAATTGGCCAGCACGTTGCCCGTGCCGCAGCTGCCGTAGCCGATGCCGGTGCGATCGGCCGCGCCGTGCGCGGCCCAGGTGACGATCCCGGCGGGGTGGTTTTTCCAGTACAACGGCGCCGCCTGGTCCACCAGATCCTGAGATGAGCTGTAGGTGGACGAGCAGCCCGGGCCGGTGTGTTGGTAGAGCGTGTAGGAGGTGTAGCCGCCCGCATCCAGGTAATCATCCTGCATCTGCTCGCCCAGGTAAGCGTTGTCGGTGGTGCTGTCCATAAAGCTCATCGGCAGGATGACCTGTTTGCGCCAGGCCATGTCGCCCGAGTCTTCATAGTGGATGGTCTTCGTCAGGATCGCATCCAGGTCGGCCGCCCAGGTGCTCACGCTGCGGTGGACCGGGATGCGCCCGACGTACACCTGCGGGGTGAAGCTCACGCCGCCGGCGCCGAAATCGTCATCAAATTCGGCGCAATGCCCGTCGTTTATCCCGTGCAGGTTCAACTCCCAGTTGCCGGTCAGGTTGGCGTAATAGTAGTCGGTGGGGATGTTTTCCCCAGCGGGTGCACCGTTTTCGATGGTGCGGTGCATCGGCCAGCACTTGCGCATCGGCAGGTCGCCGATCTCGCCGAAGGGCGTGGCCGGGTCGTAGGGAGTGGGGTCGCCGATGATCAGCACATACTCGATGCCGCGCGACAGGTAGTTGGCCGCCAGCCACTCACGGATGCTGCGGGCGCGCACCGCCGGCGTGAAGGGGCCGCCGTACAGGCTTTCGGTGGCCACCAGCACGCTGTGGCCCTGGGTCTGTTTGTGCGCCACAAAGGCGCTCAGCTGGCTGCTGGCGGCCTGGATCTGGTTGGTGGTCAGGATCACATAATCGCTCACCGCCGCCAGCCCCGCCGGGCGTGGCGTGGGCGGATACCAGGCCTGCGCCTGGTCGTAGTTATAAAACAGTCCGGCGGCGCGCTCATCCATCACGCGGTCGCTCAGCGCCAGCTGCTGCTGCAGCGGATCGTCCGGCGCGGCGCGTTCATAGCTGACCGTAACGCGCAGCTGCTGCGCCAACTGCAGGCGGCCGGCAGCCGGGCGGTACTGCAGCGGCGAGATCACCAGGCTGATGAAGCGCCACTTGCGCAGTTGGTCGACGCGGGAGGCAACCAGCGGCGAAGCGGGGAACAGCGCATCGCTCTGGTAGACCGGCGTGTAGCGCCCGGCGGCGATTTCGCCGGCGCGCTCGCCCCACTGTGGGGTAGGCCGGCCCAGCTGCGGCACAACCGGCGGCGGGGCGGGCGGCAGATCGTAGACGCCGGGCAGCTCGACCGTCTCCAGCGCGACCACCTCAGCCTTGACGCTCTCCGGCGCCACATCCGGCGGCAGGGCCAGGTTGAACGCCCGGCGCGGCAGCAGCGGGTCACCCGGCGCGCCGGCCGGCAGGTAACCCTCCAGCGGCGGCGCTCCCGCCTGCCCGGTGGTCGGCAGTTCCGGCTGCGGCACAGTGATGGTGTAAACCAACTGCTCGGGGCTCTGCGCTTCCAGCGCCAACCTGACGGGTGGTCTCAG
The DNA here is from genome assembly GCA_046089985.1 of Chloroflexota bacterium. Lineage (GTDB taxonomy): Bacteria > Chloroflexota > Anaerolineae > Anaerolineales > UBA4823 > RBG-16-57-11. The sequence continues at coordinate 3,880 of JBJSYW010000273.1, read as the reverse complement.
GCTGTGGCCAGCGAATACGCCAGGAAAGACGCCCAGCGTGAAGATCAGCGCCAGGGCTGCCAGGATAGGGCTGTGCGGTTTCATCGCTGCCTCCTCCGGCCGCCGTTTGACCGGCGGCGCAATGACCCCGGGCTGCGAGATGCAATTGGGACGTTTGGGGACCAGCAGATGAAAAAATGAGGGCTGAATCTATTATAGCACCGCTGTCAACCCGGGCGGCGGGCTGCGCCCGGGCTCAGCGCGGCGGTTCAGCCGGGCTGCCCGAGCGCCCGCTGATCCAGACGCGCAGGCCGCGCCGGCTGAGGTAAATCGGGATGCTGCGGCAGCGCTGCGCTTCGGCTTCGATCTCGCGCAGCAGGCTGCGCTTGGCCTCGGCCCGCGATCCGCACAGCAGGGTCAACGATCCGCCCTCGCCGCCGGCGCCGTTGACCTTCCAGCCCAGCGCGCCGTGGGCGCGGGCGATCTCAATCACCCGCTCGGCGTCACGGCTGACCAGGGCCGGGTGCAGCCGGCGCTGGGCTTCGGTGTTTTCGATCATCGCCTGGCCCAGGGCGCCGAAATCGCCGGCATACAACGCATCCTGCGAGCGGGGGGCGGTCTGGCGCAGATCGTCCAGCTGGCGGCACTCACTCCCGGCATCTTCCAGCCCGTGGATAACCATTTCATGCACCTGCGATGAGTTGTGCGAATCGCCCAGGTACACCAGCGCCAGGCGCCGCTCCAGCTCCCACCAGGTGGCATCGGGGAGGTGCAGCTGCGAGACCGAGGCATGCGGGTAGTGGTGCATCTCGATGTAATTGATCGCCCCGTAAGCCGAGCACAGCTGATCCTGGATGCCGCACTGCCCGCCCAACAGCTCGGTCTCGATGCGCTGCGCCGCCAGGGCGACCTCGTGCTGGGTCATCCGCCCGGGGGTGAGCGCGTCCAGCGCTCCGATCAGCGCCACGCTGACCGCCGCCGAGGTGCCGGTAGACATCCCGCTCGGCGCTTCGGAATAGATCGTCGCCTCCAGGGCCAGCTGCTCCGGCACACCCATGTACTCGATCGCCGCCTCCAGCAGTGGGTGGCGCAGCCAGCCGCCGCCCATCGCCCGCCCGGCCTGCGGCAGGGCATAGCGCTGCCCGAAGTTTTCGGCGTTAATCACCACCCGTGCGTCGCGCTGCTCCGCCGGGTAGATTGCCAGCTGCACCTCTACGTACGGGTAAACGGCGATATTGAAGATACGCCCATGCCCGGCGAACCAGGTATCGGTCCAGCCGCCGTTGTCACAGATGCGGATCGGGGCTACCGAATTAACGATGAAGAGCGGGGCTTGCTGGTCGGATGGCACGATTGGCTCAGTCCTGCTTGATTTCTTGCGCCTGGGCGTGCGACTGCTCCAGCAGCCGGCGCAGGGCCTGGCCCAACTGGCTGAGCGAGATTGGCTTGCTCATGTAGTCATCGGCGCCTGCGGTGAGGATGCGTTCCTTATCGCCGACCATCGCCAGGGCGGTGACCGCCATGATTGGCACGCGCGCCAGCCGGGCGTCTGGGCTGGCGCGCAGCCGCCGGATCACCTCGATCCCGTCCATCCCGGGCATCTGGATGTCCACCATCACCAGGTCTGGGCAAAGCTCCTGCGCTCGTTCCAACAGCTCGCTGCCGCTGCTGCAGGCCAGCACCCGGTACTGCTGCGATTCCAGAAAATCGGTCAGCGTCTCCAGGATCACTTCGTTGTCGTCGGCCAGCATGACCAGCGGGGCGGACGCACTGGCGGCCTCGGTCTTGCGTGTGTTGTCGATCAGTGCCGAAACTCGCGCCAGTTCGTTGTGCAGTTCCTGCTGGGTGATCGGCTTGACCAGGTAACCAACTGCTCCCAGGGCGTGCGCTTCCGAGCACTGTTCATCAGTGGAGATAATGATCACCGGGATGCTGCGTGTGCGCGGGTCGCCTCTCAGGCTGACCAGGATGTCCATCCCTGAGCCGTCCGGCAGGTGCAGATCCAACAGGACCAGGTCCGGCTGCTCGGCGGCGGCCTTCTCCAGCGCGCCGCGCGCGGCCGGGTAAACCAGGTTCTCGATCTTTAACCCGGCCAGGTAGCGGCTGATCTGTTCGGCGTCCAGCCGGCTGTCCTCGATCGTCAGCACCTTCTTTAGCAGGTCCAGGTGCTGAGGGTTAGGCTCGGGGCGTGTGTTCGGGGTGGGATACATCTCGTTCGTGACCCAGGGCAGCACAACGGTAAAGCGGCTGCCCTCTCCAAAGACGCTGCTTACTTCCACCCGCCCACCGTGCATCTCGCTCAGTTTCTGCACCAGCGCCAACCCAAGCCCGGTGCCGGCATACTGTCGTGACAGGCTGCTGTCGATCTGCACAAAGCTGTGGAACAACTTGCCCATGTCCTCCGGCCGGATGCCGATGCCGCGGTCCCAAACCGTCAGCCGGGCCACCTGTTCGGCCGAGTCGCCGTCCACCTCCAGCCCCAGCTTGCCGCCCTCGGGTGTGAATTTGATAGCATTGCTAAGCAGGTTGACCAGGATCTGCTTCAACCGGCGCGGGTCGGCGTGCAGCAGCAGCGAGGCGGTGTTCATACTGAAGCCGACCGACTGGCGCCGCTGGTTGGCCATGCCCTTCACCAGCTGCAGGCTGGCCTGGCAGATGTCGGCCATCGAGCAGTCTTCCATCTGCAGTTCCAGCCGGCCCGCCTCGATCTTAGACAGGTCGAGGATATCGTTGATCAATTCCAGCAGGTGCCGCCCGCTGCCCTCGATGTTTTTCAGTGCTTTGATCTGCTTGTCGCTCAATGGGCCGTAGGTTTGCAGCTGCAGCGCTTCCGAAAGCCCCAGGATGCCGGTCAGCGGCGTGCGCAGTTCGTGGCTCATGCTGGCCAGGAACTCGTCTTTCAACCGGGCGGCCTTCTCCAGGGCAGCGTTGGCCAGGCTCAGGTCATCCCGGCTGCGCACCAGCTCGGTGGTGCGCTGCTGGACACGCTGCTCCAGCGTATGGTTCAACTGCTCCAGTTCCAGCTGGGCGCGTTTCAAGCGTGTGATGTCGATCACCGTCCCGGTCATCACGCTGGTGTGTCCCTGGGGATCGATGCTCGCATCGATGCGGGTTTCGTAGTAATGCACTTCGCCGCATTCCGGGTTGGAGCGGTATTCGGCGATCTGCTGCTGCCCGCTTTCGATTACGCTCCGGTGCACCTGCAGCAGCGGCTGTCGGTCATCCGGGTGAACCATGTCCAAAAACACTGGCAGCGGCGGCGCATCCACCCCTAGCGGGCACTGGAACATGCGGAACATTTCTTTCGACCATGCGCCGGTTTCGCGGGAGAGATCCAGCCGCCAGCTGCCCATACGCCCCAGCGCCTGGGCGGCTTCCAGGCTGGCCTGGCTTTCGCGCAGGCTGGCTTCTGCCTGGCGTTGCGCGGCGCGCGTACGCAGCGAGACCAATCCATAAGCCAGGTCTTCGGCCATCTCAAGCAGCAGGTTCTGCTCGGCTTTGTTGAATGCCCCCGGTTGTGCGGCGTAGATAGTGATCACGCCCAGCACCTGGCCCTGGTTGAGCATCGGCAGGCCGATCACCGATCGATAGCCGCGCTTGATGGCCTGTTCGCGCCAGGGCAGGAAGTTCGCGTCGCTCTGCGTGTCGTTGACGATCACTGGCAGGCCGGTGCGGGCCGCCGTGCCAGTTGGGCCGCGGCCGCGCTCGCTGTCGGCCCAGGTGACGTGCAGCGACTCCATGTAGCCGTCTTCAAAGCCGGTCCAGGCCAATGGTCGCACCGAGCGCTGCTGGTCGTGCTCCACCGCGCCGACCCAGGCCAGCCGGTAGACGCCGCCGGGGGTCAGGATGGGACAGAGCTGGGACATCAACTCTTGCTCGGACTGGGCCCGCACCAGTACCC
>JBJSYW010000272.1:0-5405 GCA_046089985.1 Chloroflexota bacterium | reverse complement strand
AGAAGGTGCGTGTGGCGCAGATTTCTTCGCTGGCGCGCGACCTGGCCCTGGCGCTGACCGCCGAACGGCTGCGCATCGAGGCGCCGGTGCCCGGGCGGCCGTACGTGGGCATCGAAGTGCCTAACCCGCGCGCCTCGGTGGTGCGGCTGCGCCCGGTGATGGAACACGAGAACTTCTTGAAGACCAACTCGCCGCTCTCGGTGGCCTTGGGGCGAGATGTCTCGGGCCAGCCGGTGGTGGCCGACCTGTCGAAGATGCCGCACTTGCTGATCGCCGGCACCACCGGCTCGGGCAAGTCGGTGTGCATCGCCGCCATCACCACCTGCCTGGTGATGAACAACACCCCGCAGGACCTGCGCCTGGTGATGATCGACCCGAAGATGGTCGAACTGGTGCGGTTTAACGGCCTGCCGCACCTGTATGGCAAAGTCGAGACCGACATCGAGCGGATTGGCGCGGTGCTGCGTTGGGTGGTAGCCGAGATGGAACGCCGCTATAAGCTGTTGGAAGGCTATCACTCGCGCAATATCGACACCTTTAATCGCAAAGTCCACCGCCACAAGGAAGTCCAGCCGCTTCCGCGCATGGTAGTGATGATCGACGAGCTGGCCGACCTGATGATGTCATCGCCGGAGGAGACCGAGCACAACCTGGTGCGGCTGGCGCAGATGGCGCGGGCGGTGGGCATCCACCTGGTGGTAGCCACACAGCGGCCTGGCACCGAGGTGGTGACCGGGCTGATCAAGGCCAACTTCCCGGCGCGCATCTCGTTCGCGGTGGCATCCTCGGTCGATTCGCGCGTCATTCTGGACAGCGTGGGGGCCGAATCGCTGCTGGGGCGCGGCGATATGCTGTTCCTGCCGCCGGATGTTTCCGGGCCGCAGCGTTTGCAGGGTGTGATGGTCAGTGACCAGGAGGTGGAGCGGGTGATCACCTTCTGGCAGAAAGACCGCCCGCCGGCGGAGACCGCCGAGCCTTCCCCTTGGGAAGCCATGATGGCCGACGAGGAAGTGCTCTCGGACAAGGACGGCCTGGTGGAACGGGCGATTAAGATCGTGCGCCAGGAGCAGCGCGCCAGCGCTTCGATGCTGCAGCGCCGCCTGCGGGTGGGCTACCCGCGCGCCGCCCGCTTGATGGATGAACTGGAAGAGCTGGGCGTGATTGGCCCGGCTGCTGGCGGCGGCGGGCGTGAGCGGGATGTGCTGCTCGACCGTGAAGATGCTGCCGATGACGATGACGCGGAGGGGTACGCCGCGGAAGCCTGACCGGCGGGTGTCAGGCGTAGTCCTATTGACGCTCTCCCCAGCCTGTGATAAATCTGTAGACAGGAATCTGGTGGAGAAGTTGATGAGGACAATATGCGCGTACTGCTGATCGCTGAAGATCCCGACCTGTGCGTAGCCCGGCCTTACTTAAAAATCCATCCCGGTGATGAAATCCGCCAGGTTGCCCCGGGCAGTGACTGCGTCGAACAGGTGCGCGCCTATCACCCGGACCTGGTGCTGGTGGACGAAGGGGACAATGCCTGCAGCGGGGCGGAGCTGGCGCGGGCGGTGCACGCCGACCTCAGCCTGCGACAGATCCCGGTGATGGTGGTGCCTGGATTGGAAAGCCGCCCGACCGAAGCGGCGGGCGCTGCTGGCTTGCCGGACCCCGGTCAGCCGGCCGAGCCGGCCAACCGGCTGTCGTTCGGGTCGCCGTTCGGCTTCCAGCTGGAGGGACAATCGCTGGAGCGCCAGATCCTGGACAACATCGACCAGGCGGTGATCGTGATCGGACCTGGCGGCGAGATTCTGTATTGGAACCGCTATGCCGGGCAGCTGTACGGGGCGAGCGCCGCCGATGCGCTGGGACGCCCGGCCGACCAGGTGCTCGGCCGGCGCGGTCATTTCTACCTGGAGCAGGTGCTGCCGCGCGTAGACGCCGCCGGGCACTGGGAGCTGGAATATATGGCCCGCCACACCGGCGGGCGCATGCTGCCGATCCTGCTGACCTTCGACGCGCTGCGCGACGAGCACGGCCGGCTGGCGGCTGTACTGGAACGGGCCAGCGACATCTCGGCCCGCAAGGAAAATGAGAACCGCTACCAGCGCTCGCTGTTCGACGCGCCGTTTCCGGTGATGATCCATGCCGAGGACGGCGAGATCCTGATGATCAACCGCGCCTTCACCGAATTGAGCGGGTACGAGCCGGGGCACATCCCGCGCATTGAGGATTGGCTGGAGCGCGCCTTTGGCGCTCAGGCCCGCCTGCAGCAGGAGCGTATCAATCACCTGTATCATATGGAAGGTCGGGTGGAAGAGGGCGAGTACCTGGTGCAGACGCTAAAAGGCGGCCTGCGTACCTGGCAGTTTGATTCCACCCCGTTGGGCAAGACCATCGACGGGCGGCAGATTGTGATGTCGATGGCGGTCGATATCACCGAGCGCAAGGCAGCCGAGGACCAGCTGCGGCGCATGATCGCAGATGCGCCATACCCGATCTCGCTGTATGCTGAGGACGGCGAGATGCTGATGATCAACCGCAGCTGGCAGGAGATCACCGGGTACAGCCTGCAGGAGATCCCCACCATCAACGATTGGGTCGATCGGGCATACGGCGAGCGCAAGGACGAGGTGCAGCGCATCATCCAGCAGGTCAGCCCGATCGAAGGGCGGATCCACGTGGGTGAGCTGCCGATCCGCAACGCCGGCGGCGGGCAGCGGGTGTGGGATTTCACCACGGTGGGGTTGGGCAGCCTGCCGGATGGGCGGCGCTTTCGCATGTCGGTGGCAGTGGATGTCACCGAGCGCAAGGATATCGAGAAGCGCTTCGAGCGGGCGATCCAGGAAGCGCCGTTCCCGATCATTATGTATGCCGCCGATGGCGAGATGCTGCTGATCAACCAGGCCTGGAGCGAAGTGACCGGTTACGACCTGCAGGATATTCCAAACATCCAGCAGTGGGCCGAACTGGCCTTTGGCGCACGGCAGGAAGTGTACCTGGAGCGCCTGCGGGCGGCGATCCCACTGGATGAGCGCACCCACCTGGGGCATTTCCTGGTCAACACCAAAGACGGCCGGCAGCGGGAGTGGGACTTCCACAGCGTTTCGCCCGGGCGGCTGCCGGATGGGCGGCGCATCCGCCTGACCATCGCCGCGGATATCACCGAACTGAAAGCGGTGCAGGCGCGTTTCGAGCGCGCGGTGACTTCCGCCCCGTTCCCGATGGCGATCTACACCGACGACGGCGAAATGCTGATGCTCAACGATGCCTGGACGCACTACTCCGGGTATACGCTGGATGACCTGCCGACCAACCGCGACTGGGTGGTGCGCGCCTTTGGCGAAGAAGCGGGACTGGAACTGCTGAAGGCCAAGAACGCCGGGATTTTTGAAGGCAGGAGCCATCATGGCGAATACCGCATTCGTACCCGCGAAGGGCAGGTGCGGGTGTGGGATTTCAGCTCGGTGCTGCTGGGAGAGATGGACGACGGGCGCAGGTACCGCCTGGCGATGGCGGCTGATCTGACCGAACGCAAGGAATATGAAGACCGCTTCCGGCTGGCGGTGGAGCATGCCCCGTTCCCCACCGGGTTATACCTGGAAGACGGGACGTTCGTGATGGTCAACCAGGCCCTCACCGACCTGACCGGCTATACCCTGGAAGACCTGCCCACACTGGATGACTGGATCGACCTGGCCTTCCCGGGGCGGACGGTTGAAATGCGTGAAATGATCCAGCATAACATGCAGAGCGCCCAGCCGATCAACGCCGGGACGATGCCGATCCAGACCAAGGATGGGCGGCAGCGGATGTGGAACATCAGCGGCGAATGGGTGGGCCGCCTGGCGGACGGGCAGCGCCTGCGCATGTTCATGGCGGTGGATCTGACCGAGCGCAGCGCGCTGGAACAGAATTTCGAGCGGGCGGTGTTGGACGCACCGCTGCCGATGATGCTGTACAGCGAAGGCGGGCAGGTGCTGTTGGTCAACCATGCCTGGAGCGCCTGCTCGGGATATGAACTGGTCGATATTCCTACCGTGGAAGCGTGGATGGAGCGCGCCTATGGGCCGCACAAAGATGTTGTAATCCGGGCGATGCAGACTGCGCATCAAACCGAGGGGCGCACCCACCCGGGTGAGTTCGAGATCCGCACCCGGGATGGGCAAGCGCGCCTGTGGGATTTCAGCTCGGTCTGGCTGGGTGAACAGCATGACGGCAAGCGCCTGCGGCTGGTGATGGCGACCGACATCACCGAGAACCGGCGCCTGCTGCGCCGCCAGGTGGCCCTGGCGGAGATCGATATGGCAATCAGCCGCCCGGCGGAACTGCCGTCTGGACTGGCGCAGGCGGTGACGGTGGTTTGCGAGCTGTTGGGGGCGGGGATTGGGGCAGCGGTGGTGCTGGCTAACGGGGAGAAGTTTAAACTGGCGGCTTCCAGCCTGGTTGGCTGCGATCAGGCGCCGCTGGAGCGGGTACTGGCGCAGGAGAACGGCCTGTCGCGCTACCTGCTGCACAAGAATGTGGCCTGGTACGTGGCTGACCTGGAGACCGACCGCTACGCCCGGCGGGCGTTTGCCGGGATGCCGGTCAGCGCGTATGCCGCTGTGCCGATCCCGGTCGACGGCGAACCGGGCGGGCTGCTGTACGTCCTGGATGACCGCCCGCGGCAGATGCACCCCGACGAGCAGGAGTTCCTCAGCCTGCTGGCGCAGCGCCTGGGGCTGGCGCTGGCCCGGGTGGCGCTGTATGAACGCCTGCGACAGGCGCGTGACGCCGCCGAAGCGGCGGTGCGCTCCAAGGCCGATTTCCTGGCCAACATGAGCCATGAACTGCGCACCCCGTTGACCACCATCACCACGTTGGCGGAGCTGATGCAGGACACCCGCCAGGACCCGATCCAGGCCAACTACACCCAGTCGATCGCCGCCAGCGCGGCGCGCCTGTTGGAACTGATCAACCGGGTGCTGGATTTCTCTCGCCTGGAAGCGCACAAGCTGGCCCTGGTGCGCCAGCCGGTGGACCTGCGCCGCATGATCGAGACCGTGCTGGACCTGGTGGCGGTGCGCGGCGCCCAGCGCGGCATCGCCATTGAATACCTGGCTGGAGCGGATGTGCCTTATCGCATCTACAGCGACGCGGTGCAGTTGGGGCAGGTGCTGACCAACCTGCTGTCGAATGCGCTCAAGTTCACCGATACCGGCCAGGTGCGCCTGCAGGTAACGCGCCAGGCGGCGCAGGAGCAGCCCGGGCTGCTGTTTGTGGTGCAAGACACCGGTCCTGGCATCCCGCCGGAGGGCATTGAGCAGCTGTTCCAGCCGTTCAGCCAGGTGGACACCTCGCCCACGCGCCGCTCGTCGGGCAGCGGCCTGGGACTGGTGATCAGCAAGCAGATCGTTGAGCTGATGGGCGGACGCATCTGG
>JBJSYW010000271.1:0-3149 GCA_046089985.1 Chloroflexota bacterium | reverse complement strand
GCCATGCCCCAGAAGTTGCGCTTGAAATCGGTTGCGCCGCGCACCTCGCCGTACAGCGTGGCGCCCCAGTTAGGCCATAGGTTAAAGAAAACGATGAAGGGCATCGCCAGGAAGATGGCGCTGATCCCGCCGCCGCTCAGCGGCAGCGCTGCGCCGGCATCCTTGCCCGCCTGCACCGTGGCGTCATATACATCCGCCGGAGCGCCCAGCAGGGCGGGCGCTTGCGCTTCCAGCCCGGCCCGGAACGCCTCTGGGGTGCCAAAAGCCAGGAAGCCCATCACCACCAGCAGGCCAAACATCCCGCCCCAGAAGCAGTAGCGCTGAATGCGGGCGTAGGACTGCATCCCGGCGGCGATATAGCCGGAGACCAGCACCAGCAGCAGCACACAGGTCAAGAACAGGCCGGCCGGGTTCTGCACCAGCCACAGCGCCAGGTCTTTGGCCCCTGCCACCGCCAGCAGCGGCACAAACACCACATGCCGCAGCATGTCGCCGTACAGCGGCACCCACAGCCATAGGATGAACCACCAACCGGTGACCGCCAGCACAAAACCAATCCCGCCCCCGAGCACGCGGCTCTGCCAGACGTAATCGCCGCCGGAACGCGGCATCACTGCGATCAGCGCCGCATAGGTGACTACTTCAAACAGGATGAAGATGGCGCTGATCACCAGGGTGGGCAGCAGCCCGCCTTCCAGGTAGTACATCTGGCTGAAGATGTACAGCCCCAGGGTGATCAGGTTAATCGAAAAAGTGGCATAGATGAAAGCATCGAAGACCGACCAGGATCGCACCAGGCCGGTGGCTTTGCGGACAAATAACGACGTGCTATCGGTGGCCATTGAGCAGGGTCTCCTTTTCGTTTGTTATTAACATTAACCCGAAGTCAGCACATAGGTATCGATCTTATCTTTGCCCAGCTTAACCAGCGCCCCCAGCAGGGTGCCCTGCTCGTACATGGAGCCGGGGTTGATACACAGGCTTTTCCCGATGCGCGAAGCGCCGCGGCTCTCGTGGATGTGACCGTGGAGACCGAGCAGCGGCTGATGTTTCTCGATCACCTGGCGCAGCGCTTTGCTGCCCACCGGTTTGACGGCGTTGCCGGCGTACTTGGGGCGCAGGTTCTCGTCCAGCTCCGGCGCGTCGTCCAACATCGACGCGTGCGGTGGGACGTGAACGTTGAACACGCTGGCACGCGGGTTTTTCAATCCGGTGATCATCGCTTCGTAGCGTGCGCGCAGCTGGTCTTCGCTTTCCTCGCGGTAGGTCTTCCAGGGGGTGGGGTTGCTCCACCCGGAGCTGATCATCTCGTGGTGTTTATCGAGCTGGATCACCTGCCCTTCAGCCAGCCGCACCCGCCCGGCCTGGCGGATCAGCGCATCCACTTCGGGCATATCGTCATTGCCCGGGCAGACGTAACACTGGATGGCGGTGTCTTTCAGCTTGCGCTCGGCGATCTCGAGCCAGTTCTGCAGCGTCTTCAGCGCCTGGTCCAGGAAGATATCGTGCACTTTATCGGGGGTCTTGCTCAGCTCACGCACTTCATCTTCATCCGTCAGGTAGGGGTAATAGCCGCGCGACTTGATGCGCTTGACCATCTCCTGCACTTCTTCTTCCGTGCGCAGATCGAACTGCTGCTCAAGCAGGTTGGCATGATACACACCCTGCGCATCTTTCAAGATCGGCACAATCGCCTTGCCGGTCATATCGCCGCCCAAAACCAGCACATCCGCGCCGTAGAATTTCCCGGCATTGATAAATTTATTCCAACAGATATCGGAACCGTGTACATCGGTTGCAAAGAAAATCGTCGTCACGCCATCCCTCGGCTTGAATAAACAGGAAAATAACCGGGCGCAGATTGCTCACTGGCCGGCTGACGTTTGAGCGCCCGCCCTGGGGCAATATCTAGAATACAACGGTGGGTATTGGTCACCAGAGCGGATTATAACAAACTATGTCCGTTTACAACGATGCGTAATTTCCGCTCGCAGATAGGTAGATTACCGCGCATATCGGTGCACCATCTCGGCCAGCAGTTTCAGGCTGACCGGTTTGGCCAGGTATTCGCGCGCCCCGGCATTCAGGCAGCGCTCGCGGTCTCCCGGCATCGCCAGCGCTGTCAGCGCTATGACCGGGATGTGCGCCAGCGCGGGCGAGCCGTGCAGGCATTCCAGCGCATCCAGCCCGTTCATCACCGGCATCTGGATATCCATCAGGATCAGGTCCGGCGTCAGGCGGGCGGCAAGCTCCAGCGCGTCCTGGCCGTTTACCGCTGCGAATACCTGGTAGCCCAGGCTGGATAGGAAGTCCTCGTAGACCACCTGGTTGGCCGGGTTATCTTCAGCGATCAAGATCTTCACCGGGCGAGGCGCGCCAGGCTGGGCGTCTGAAACGCCCTGCGACGGCTGGGCAGCCGGCGACCCGGCAGGTGCAGCCTGTCGCCCGGCAAACGCAGCCGGCTGCGCTTCGCCGGGCTGTTCGAGGGCATTCCAGGGCAAGGCGATGGTGAAGCGGCTGCCCTGGCCCGGGGCGCTCTCCAGCGTCACGCTGCCGCCGTGCAGCTCACACAGGCGGTAAACCAGCGCCAGCCCCATGCCGGCGCCCTCGTAGGCACGCGCCAGGCCGTTATCCAGCTGGACAAAGGGCTGGAACAGGCGCGCGGCCTGCTCTTCCGAAATGCCGATCCCGGTATCCCAGACGGTAAAGAGCATCTCGCCCCGTTCGTAATCACCGCGCACACGCAGCCCAATCCGCCCGCCCTGCGGGGTGAACTTGACCGCATTGCCCAGCAGGTTGCCCAGCATCTGCTTCAAGGCGCGCGGGTCGACGCGCAGGGCTGCTGCCTGTGGGTCCCAATCCAGCTGCATGCTCAGCTGTTTGCGCCCCGCCAGTTCCCGCACCATCTCCAGGCTGGAACGGCAGGCCAGGTGGACATCGGTAAAGACCTGGTCCAGGTCGGCCCGACCGGCCTCGATGCGCGCCAGATCCAGCAGGTCGTTGATCAGGGTCAGCAGGCGCTGACCGCTCTCCATCACCATACGCAGGGCGCTGCCCTGGCGCGGGTTAACCGGCCCGTAAATGCCTTCGGTGAGCGACTCCGTGAAGGTCAGCACGGCATTCAGCGGGGTGCGCAGTTCATGGCTCAT
>JBJSYW010000270.1:0-7484 GCA_046089985.1 Chloroflexota bacterium | reverse complement strand
AGTATGCGCGCCAGGCCGTCGGCCAGGCGCGCCCCGCCCACCCCGCCGGCGAGGGCGGCGACCGAGAGGCGGTCAAACGCGGGAGAGGTCATAGGAACTTAACCACCTGGTGGAGCGGTTTGCGCGGCCGGGCGGGCGGGCGCCGGGCCGGGTAGCCGAGCAGGATCAGGGCCTGGGGCTGCCAGCCGGCGGGGAGGTCAAGGGCGGCGCGGGCAGCGTCGGGGGCGAACAGCGGGGCGCAGATCCACACCGCGCCCAGGCCCAGCGCATGGGCGGCGAGCAGCAGCCAGCCGCCCGCCAGCGCCAGGCTCTGCGCGCCCATCAGGTCTTCGGCAGCCTGGCGGCGAGCGCCTGGGTAGCGATCCAGGCCGGCCTGGTCCAGGCATAGCAAGACCGCGGCCGGCGCCTGGCTAATGCGCTGCTGCGAGCGCTGGACGCGCGCCTCGGCTTCGGGTTCGGGCAAACCATCGGCCAGCAGGTCGCGGCGGAACGGGCCGGCCAGCGCATCGGCCAGGGCACGGCGCGCAGCCGCGCTCTCAAGGGCGGCGAAACGCCAGGGCTGGCGGTTATGCGCGGAGGGCGCCAGGGCGGCGGTTTCTAGCAGTTGGGCCAGCATGCCAGGGGCCAGCGGGCGGGGCAGAAAGCGGCGCACCGAGCGGCGGCCGGCCAGCCAGGCCAACGCGGCCGGCCACGCTTCAAGTATAGCGGCGGCCAGATCGGCCGCGGCCAGATCGGCCGCGGCGGGCGCAGCGGATGCGAGCGCAGCGGGAGCAGGCGCAGCTAGGGGAACGGTGGGCGCAGCGAGGGCGAGCGAGGCGGGGGCAGGGCGGGGGAAGAAGACGGCGCGCATGCCGCCGCCGTGCAGAAACTCCATCACCAGAGCCTGCTCGGCCGGAGTGCAGCCGAGCAGGAGCTTGATCTCGGCGTCGCGCTTATGCAGGTCAACGGTTAACGCCAGGGCTTCCAGGCGGCGGTCGGGCAGGCTGCCCAGGAAGACATCCAGGCCGCCGCCGTCGACGGTGGTGGTGCCGTCCAGGTAGCCGTAGTCCAGCGGATAGACCAGGCTGGGGAAGCGCGGGTGCAGCGAGGCGCGCGGGCGGTCGATCACCAACGGGTGATCCGCCGCCAGCTGATCCAGGAAGGCCCAGAACTCGGCCGCCGGATTGTTCACCGGAACATATCCTGGTCGCGCGGGCGCAGCAGTTCGGGCAGGGCGCCGTCGCGCTGCGGGAAGGGGAAGCCGCGCACATGCACCACGGGCGTGCCCTCGGCGGCCTGGCCCATCACCAGCGAAGCCGCCGCAGCCAGTTCATCGGCCGCACCCACCTGGGTGATCTGGAGCTTGAAGTCGTACAGGTCGGCCCAACCGCGCATATCGACCACGCCGGGCAGGCCGGATAAGCCGATCGCGGTCCCAACCGTGCCGATGCGCCAGGCGCGCCCGTGGGAGTCGATGATCAGCACACCCAGGCGAGCGCCGCTGCGGGCTTCGAGAGCGGCGCGCAGCGCAGCAGCCGAAGCGTCGGGGTCGAGCGGCAGCAGCAGCACCCAATCCTCGGCCTGACCGCCTTCGCCCAGCACGTTGGAATGGTCAATGCCGGCCGAGGCACACACAAAGCCAAGCCGGTGCTCGACAATGATCGTGCCGGGGCGGGTGCGCAGCACCTGCACGCTCTCGCTGAGGATCAGCTCGACGATGCGCGGGTCTTTCTGGGTCTCGGCCGCCAGGGCCAGCGCCCGGGCGGAGGGCGTCACGGTGGCAAGATCCACCAGGCGGCCTTCGGCCTTGGAGACGATCTTCTGCGCCAGGACCAGGATATCGCCGTTCTGCAGGGTCAGCCCGGCGCGGGCCAGCCCGGCCTGGATCAGGCCGGGCAGGTCATCGCCGGGTCGCACCAGCGGCAGCCCCGGGAGCGGGGTGAGCGTGAGCGGCATACGAACGCTACTGGCCCGGCTGGGGCGCCGGCAGGCCGCTGACCCCAATCGTGGCAGTCTTGACCCCATAGCGCTGGTTGATGCTGATCAGCAGCGAGGTGAGACCTTCAACAACCAGGGCGTTATCCAGGTCGCCGGCGTAATAGGCGTGCATGCCGGTCGACTGGGCCAGGCGGATGACCTCGTCGGCGGCGGCAGGGTCGTCGGCGCAGACCAGCACATCCGAGTCGAGCGGCTGGTCCAGGTTCTTCTTCAGGGCATGGGCAGGGACGTTTTGGAAGGCGGCGACCACGCGCACCCCGGGCCCGAGGATGTTCTGGGCGGTGCGAGCGGCGGAGGGCGGCTCGGGCGGCTTGGGGGCGCGGAAGTCGACCCGGGCGGTGGCGTCGACCAGGATTTTGCCCTGCAGCGCATCGACCAACCCTTCCAGGGCGGCCTGGTGGGCAGACTGGACCACGGTGAGCACCGAGATATGCGCGGCCCGGGCGGCGGCGTCATTCTCGAGGCCGCACACGCTGTCGATGCCCAGCTTCTGATTGATCTCGGCCGCGGTGGCCTCGGCCTTATCGGCCTGGCGCGAGCCGATGATGATGGTATAGCCGGCCTGCGCCCAGCGCATCGCCAGCCCCGGCCCTTCTTTGCCGGTGCCGCCCAGGATTGCTACGGTAGGTAAGGTTGCCATTTTTTGTTTTCCCTTTGGTTGGATGGATTGGTCTAGCCCTGCGGCACAAAGCGCTCGTAGCGCTCCCAGACCCGGGGGGCCATTTCGCGAGCGTGGGCGGTGACCGCGGCCTCGTCGATGGTCAGCAGGCGGCGGTCGTGCATCAGCAGCTTGCCGGCGGCGATGGTGGTGGTGACCATGCTCTCATGGAAGCCAAAGATGATCTGCCAGGGCAGGTTGCCGGCGGTCAGCGGGGTGTGCGGGTGGTAATCGACAAAGATCAGGTCGGCGTGCGCGCCGGGGACCAGCACGCCAAGCGGGGCCTCAGGGAAGAAGCTGCCCGCCAGGCAGGCGTTGTTATAGATAGCCATCTTCGCCACCAGGTCGCCGGGCATACGGCGCGGGTCGCGGTTCCACACCTTGTGCAGCAGGTAGGCAGTCTTCCACTCTTCCCACATGGTGGAGGTGAACCCGTCGGTGCCCAGGCAGACGGTGACCCCAGCGCGCAGCATGCTCTCAACCGCCGAGACGCCGACGGCATTGTTCATATTTGAGCGCGGCTGGTGGGTGAGGCGTGTGCCGCTCTCGGCCAA
This sequence comes from Chloroflexota bacterium, assembly GCA_046089985.1. Classification (GTDB taxonomy): domain Bacteria; phylum Chloroflexota; class Anaerolineae; order Anaerolineales; family UBA4823; genus RBG-16-57-11. Next base: position 4,295 of record JBJSYW010000270.1, on the reverse strand, counting down.
CAGCTGAATTTCGCGGGCGTCGATGTGCACCCCGTGGGCGACGATCGACTGCGGGCCGAGGATGCCGTGCCGGGCCAGGCGGTCGATCACCCGCAGGCCGGATTTGGCCAGGCTGTCGTACTCATCCGACTCATGCTCGGCGGCATGGATGTGGAAGCCGCTGGCAGCGGGGGCGGCCTGGCGGCAGGCGTCCAAGGTAGCATCGGAGACGGTCAGCCCGGCATGCAGGCCAAAGCTGGCCGCCAGGCGGCCGCCCGCCAGGCGCTGGCGGCGGGATTTTTCGATGAAGCGCACGTTCTCGCGGATGCCGGCCTGGGCGCCGGCCTGCCCGTTGCGGTCGGTGACTTCATAGCACAGCACGCCGCGCACCCCGTCCCTGTCGATCACCTCGGCGATGATGTCGAGCGAGCCGTCGATGGCGTTGGGGGAAGCGTGGTGGTCGATCAGCGTGGTAGCGCCGTGACGGATGGCCTCGGCCACCATCACCTCGGCGGAAACGCGCACTGCGGCCTCGTCGAGAGCCAGGTCCAGCGGCCACCACAGCTTGCGCAGGATCTCAGGGAAGTCTTTGGGGGCCGGGCCGGGGATCGCCATACCGCGGGCGAATGCGCCGTAGAAGTGCGTGTGAGCTACGATGCTGCCGGGCATCACGTACTGGCCGCCGGCATCCAGCCGTTCGGCGTCGGGATGGCGGGCCAGCAGGCCGGCCTGCGGGCCGAGATCGGCGATTTTGCCGTCGCGCAGGTACAGGGCATAGCCTTCGAGGACCCGGTTCTCCGGTTCCCAGGTGATTAAGGTCGCATTGGTGATGAGCATCTTTCCTCCTGATCAGTCAAACACGGTCTGGCACCCGGGATCGGCATACGCAGCGAAGGCATCGTACAGGTGACGAGGCCGGCTGCGTTCGCCGGAGAGCTGCTCGGGCAGCGCATGGCGGGCAAAGAAAGCGGCGGCGCTGGTCTCGATGCTGGGGGTGGCTTCCCCAGACAGCAGGTCGCACAGGAAGACCAGCTTGTAGGCGTGGAACAGTTCCAGTGGGCCGGTGCGGTTAGCGTCGTAGACGCCCACCAGGCGGCGGGCCTTGACCCGGAAGCCGGCTTCTTCCCAGACCTCGCGCTCGGCGGCCTCAGACGGTACATCGCCCACATCGGCCCAGCCGCCCGGCATGGTCCAGCCGCCATCGTCGCGCTCGCGCACCAGCAGCAGGCGGCCCTGGTCGTCGAAGACCGCCCCGCGCACGTCGACGCGCGGCGTGGCATAGCCGCGTTGGGCGCGCAGCGCCAGGCGCAGCGGCTCGGACGCCAGCCCGGAGAACTCGGCCAGCATCTCGGCCGAGATCTCCGTCAGGCGGTGGTAGCGCTCGCGCTGGTAGTCATTCTCGGCGTAGTGATCGCCGGTCTGCGCCAGGGCCTGGATCTCGCGCGCCCAATCCAACCAGCGCGGGGCGGCCCGCTCAGGCATACAACTCCCGAACGATGTGCGCCTGGTCGACCGGGAGCGCGTCAATGTGGACCCCGGTGGCGTTATAGATGGCATTGGTGACCGCCGGGATGGTGGGCACGGTGACGATCTCGCCTACGCCCTTAGCGCCGTGCGGGCCGTCGGCGGTGGGATGCTCGACGGTGTAGGCGGTGATCTCGGGGGTGTAGGTGATGGACGGGATGCGGTAGCGCGCCATGCGGTCGGTGACCACCTGGCCGTTCTCGGTAATAAAGTGCTCGGTGAGCGCGTGCCCCACGCCCATCACGATCCCGCCTTCGACCTGCCCCTGCAGACCGAGCGGGTTGATCGCCTTGCCGACATCGTTGGCGACGATGGTGCGCAGAACGCGCGCTTCACCGGTGAGGGTATTGACTTCCACCTCGGCCGCCTGGGCGGCGAAGGAATAGGCGAAGTGCATATCGCCGCCGGTGCCCAGGGGCTGGGTTTTCGGGGCCCAATACTCGTACAGGGCGCGCGGCTCGCGGCCTTCGGAACGCATCAGCTGGACGACATCACCCAGCGGTACGGCGTGACCGTCGACCTGGGCCAGACCTTCGATAAAGCGGATGGTCTCGGGCGGTTGGTCGTATTTTTCGGCCAGGGTGGCAGCGATAGCCTGGCGCAGGGTGCGGGCGGCGTGCAGCGCGGCGTTGCCGCTGACATAAGTCTGGCGCGAGGCGGTGGTCGGGCCGCCGTCGGGGGTCAGGTCGGTGTCCATCACCAGCACACGCACCTTCTTGGGGCTGATGTGGAACTCCTCGGCGACGATCATCTGCAGCACGGTGACCAGGCCCTGGCCCAGCTCGGCGGACGAGGTGCGCACTTCAAGGCTGCCGTCGGCATACAGCTCGACCTCCGCGCCGGCCTTATCGGGAGCGCCGCCGCCCAGGCCGGTGTTTTTGTAGGCCACGGCAAAGCCCCAGGCGCGCTTGAGGTGCGGCGCACCCGGAACCTCACGCGCCTGGAAGGGGTTCTCGCCCGCCAGGCGGCGCAGCTCGCCGTCCACTTTTTCGATGCACTCGCTCAGGCCCACGCTGTCGCGCAGCACCTGCCCGGTGTTGGTGACGCTGCCGACACGCAAAGCATTCTGGCGGCGCAGGTCGACCGGGTCGCGGCCCAGGGCTTCAGCCAGGCGGTCCATCATGCTCTCGACCGCGAAGGCGGACTGCAGCACGCCGAAGCCGCGGAAGGCGCCGGCGGGCGGGTTGTTGGTGTACATGGCGTAGCAGTCGGCTTTGGCGTTGGGCGATTCGTACGGGCCGCACGAGTGCGTGGTGGCGCGGGTGAGCACTTTCTCGCCCAGCGAGGCGTACGCGCCGGTGTCGCCGTACAGCTCGGTCTCCACGGCGGTCAGGCAGCCGTCGTTCTTTGCGCCGATCTTGACCTTGATCTGGGTGGCATGGCGCTTGGGGTGCACCAGCAGGCTTTCGTGGCGGTCAAAGAGCAGCTTGACCGGCCGGCCGGTAGCGTTGGCCAGCAGCGCGGCGTGGATCTGGCCGGTGATATCCTCTTTACCGCCAAAGCCGCCGCCCATCAACTGCCCGACGATGCGCACACGCTCTTCGGGCCAGCCCAGGGCGCGCGAGACATCCTCCCGGTCAGCGTAGGGGATCTGCGAACCGACGTAGACTTCGATGCGCCCATCCGGGGTGGGACGGGCGATGCTGCACTCCGGCTCCATGAAGGCGTGATCGGTGGCGGCGGTGTGAAAGGTGTGTTCGATCACCAGGTCGGCTTCCCGGAAGCCCTGCTCCACATCGCCCTTGCGAACCTTGATATGTTTGAGCAGGTTGCCGTTGGGGTGCAGGGCGGGGGCGTCGTCCTGGCGGGCCTGGACGGCGGTGGTAACCACCGGCTGGGGGTCGTAGTCGACTTCGATCAGGTCGATGGCGGCAGTGGCGATCTGGCGGGTCTCGGCAGCGACGATGGCGATGGCATCCCCGACGTAGCGCACGCGCTCGCCCACCCCCACCAGCGAGGGCCAGTCTTTGATTACCAGGCCGTGGTTGTGCTCGCCGGGGATCTCGGCCGCGGTGAGCACCGCCGCCACGCCGGGCAGGGCGCGGGCCTTGCTAACGTCGATGCGGCGCACGATGGCGTGCGGCAGGCCGGCGCGCTTGACGCGGGCGTGCAGCATGCCGTCAAAGTGCAGGTCGTCGGTGAAGTGGGCCGCGCCGGTGACCTTCTCGACCGAGTCAGGGCGCACCAGGGCAGTGCCGACGATCTTCTCGGGCGAGGCATGCTCGGCCACCGCCGGGCCGGCCACCAGGTCGCCGGTGCGCAGGGCGTGGGCGGCATCCTGGATGGCGCGCACAATCGTGGGGTAGCCGGCGCAGCGGCACAGGGTGTCTTTGAGGGCATGGCGGATATCGGCTTCGCTGGGGTCGGCATTGCGCTTGAGCAAGGCGAAGGCGGTCATCATCTGGCCAGGGATGCAGAAACCGCACTGCACGGCGCCGTGCAGTACGAAAGCCTGCTGCAGCGGGTGCAGCTTGCGGAACTCGGCTTCGCTGTCATAGGTGGAGGGAGAGACATTCGCCAGCCCCTCAACCGTGACGATGGAGCGGCCTTCGGCCTTGGCGGCGGGGAAGGTGCAGGAGAGCACAGGCTCGTTGTCCATCAGCACGGTGCAGGCGCCGCATTCGGCTTCGTTGCAGCCGACCTTGGTGCCGGTCATGCCCAGGCGCTCGCGCAGCAGATCGACCAGCATTTCGCCTGGTCGGGGTTCAATCTCAACCGGTTTTCCATTCAGGGTGAATTGCATTGGATACCTTCCAGTTCGGTGCGTAAGCATAGCGGCAGGATGGCAGCCA
>JBJSYW010000269.1:0-6285 GCA_046089985.1 Chloroflexota bacterium | reverse complement strand
TGCGGGGCGCGCCGGGGCGCGCCCCGCAGCCAGGTCCAGCGGGCGGCGGCGCAGGTCGCCGGACAGGCGCGCCAGCATTGCCGGGTTGTGGGTTTCGTTCAGGATCGCGTCATACAGGGCGCGCGTCTCCGCCATCGGCGGCACGCCCATCTCATCATCCAGCAGGCGGCGCAGCTGGTCATAGCGGCGGATCGCGCCCGGGCGGTCGCCGGCCTGGAACAGCAGGCGGATCACTTCACGCTGCAGGTCTTCCTGGAGCGGGTTTTCGCGCAGCGCCTGTTCCAGGGCCTGGATAGCCAGCTGGTAGTCGCCGGCGGCTTCGTGCAGGCCGGCCAGCGCCTGCCAGCCGCGGCGCGCCAGGCGCGCCAGGCGCTCACGCTCCAGCACAGCCCAGTCTTCAAAACCGCCCCCATCGGGCAGCTGAAAACCCTGCAGCAGCGGGCCGCGGTACAGGTCCATCACCGCCGCCAGGCGGGCAGGGTCTTCCGCGGCGGAAGGCAGCCCGCTCTCGAAGGCGCGCACATCGACGAATACCTGAGGGTCAAGCCGGATCTCGTCGCCGTCCAGCAGCAGCGCCTCGCCCAGGGCCTTTTTCAGCCCGTGCAGGGTGGTGCGCAGGGTCTGCAGCGCCGAGGGCCGCGGCAGGTCGATCCAGAACAGCGGCAGCAGCGCTTCCCGGCGCACCGGGCCGGGCTGCGCCGCCAGGAAATAGGCCAGGGCGCGGCTCTTGCGCCGCGGCAGATCCAGCGCACGGCCGTCCTGGGTGATCTCGGGCAAGCCAAACAGGCGAATGGTGAGTTCCACCCGGTTAGTATACCGGAAACCCGGCTTTTGTTCACGGCAATGTTTACGCGCACGTTGACGAAGCGGTTGCGGGCCGCGAGTATCCTTATTTACAGACAGATGCAATGGCCGGGAGCCCGTTCGAATAGTTTGGTCGCCGGGCGGCCGGCGGTATAGTACAATTCAGTATTACGACATATATTGTCTGATTTACGAGTTTCGGGCAGTGCCGGCGGGTCTCACCGTGACAGCAGGAGGAATAACAATGGACATTAGCGGGTTACACCATATCACGATCATCATCCGGGACGCACAGCGCACGCTGGATTTCTACCGCACGGTGCTGGGGCTGCGGCTGGTGAAACAAACGGTCAACTTTGATGCGCCGGAGAGCTATCACCTGTACTTCGGCGACCGCACCGGGCGACCGGGCACGGCAGTGACCTTCTTCGAGTGGCCGCACGCCCGCCAGGGCGCACCCGGAATCGGCGGCACGCACCACGTCGCGCTGCAGGTGGCCGACTACGATGGCCTGCTGCAGTGGAAGCGCCGGCTGCAGGACCACGGGCTGCGGGTGAACGGCCCGCTGGACCGGCACTACTTCCAGTCGATCTACTTCCGCGACCCGGACGGATTGATCCTGGAGATCGCCACCCGCGGCCCGGGTTGGTCCGTGGACGAAGCGCCGGAGCGCATCGGGATGGAATTCCGCGCCCCGCCGGCTGGGATGGTGGTGCGCAACCGGGATGAAGCGCGCATCGCCGCCGAGACCTGGCCCGAACCGGTGGACCGGATCACCCCGGGCATGGCGCTGGACCTGGGCATGCACCACATCACCGCCATTGGCAGCGACATCCAGCGCACGCATGCCTTCTTTGGGGAGCTGCTGGGCATGCGACGGGTGAAGATGACCGCCAACTTCGACGACCCCGGCTCGGCGCACTGGTACTGGGGCGCCGGAGATGGCCAACCGGGCACAATCCTGACCTATTTCGAGCGCGACCCGCAGCGCGAGCCGCCGGCGCGGCTGGGCGCCGGGCAAACCCACCACTTCGCGCTGGCGGTCAAAGACGAAGCCGAGCAGCTGGCCTGGCGCGAGAAGCTGCTGCAGGCCGGGCTGCGCGTCTCGCCGGTGATGGACCGGGTGTATTTCAAATCGATCTACACCAACGACCCGGACGGGCACATCGTTGAACTGGCTACCGCTGGCCCGGGCTTCCTGGTGGATGAAGACGAAGCTCACCTGGGCGAAACGCTGCGCCTGCCGCCCTGGTTGGAGGCGCAGCGGCGCGAGATCGAGGCCGGGCTGCACCCGCTGCTGCTGGGGCTGCCGCAGGCCCAACTGTCCGGTGGGCGCGCATGATCGCCGGCAACCGCAATTCCGTAGAAAGCAGCTGGCTGCACCAGGGCCAACCGGTGCTGGCGGGCGGCGCTCCGCTGACCCAGGCCCGGCGGGCGATGGTGATGTTCCACGGGCGCGGGGCCAACGCGGCCGATATCCTGGGGCTGGCCGGCGCGCTGCACGCGCCCGGAATGGCCTTCCTGGCCCCGCAGGCGCGCGCCAACACCTGGTATCCGAACCGCTTCCTGGCGCCCACCGCCGGCAACCAGCCCTGGTTGGACTCGGCGCTGCAGCTGGGCGATGACCTGCTGGCGCAGATCGCAGCCGCCGGCATCCCGGCCGAGCAGACATACCTGCTGGGTTTCTCGCAGGGGGCCTGCCTGGCGCTGGAATACGCCGCCCGCCGCCCGCAGCGTTATGCCGGGGTGTTTGGCCTGAGCGGCGGGCTGATCGGCAGCCCGCAGGAGATCGAGCAGCATCACGACGGGCTAAACGGCACGCCGGTCTTGCTGGGCTGCAGCGATATTGACCCGCACATCCCGCTGGAGCGGGTGCAGCGCAGCGCGGCGGTGCTGGAGCGGTTGGGCGCACAGGTCACGCTGCGCATTTACCCCGGCATGGGGCATATCGTCAACCAGGACGAGATCGAGGTGATCCAGGCCCGGCTGGATGATCTACAGGTATAATACCCAACATCGCACCGGGAGGCTCGATGCACATCCTGCTGGTCCGCAGCAGCACAGATGGGGTTTCACCCGCCGCCAGCCGGCTGGTTGAACAGGCTTTCGCACCGATCACCTGGATCGATGTGACAGGCCAGTTTGGGCTGTCTCAAGCGCTGGAACAGCAGGCGTACAATGCAGCGCTGGTGTATGCGCCGCTGGATTGGATCGACACAGCCGAGGCGGTGCGCCAGATCACCGCCGGCGGGTTGGGCAAGCCGTGCGTGGTGATCGCCGGGCAGGGCAGTGAAGAACTGGCGGTGCGCTGCCTGAAAGCCGGGGCCAGCGATTACCTGACCGACCAAACCTTGGAGCGCCTGCCCGAAGCGCTGCGGAATACCCTGCAGCCGTCCGTTGAGCAGCAGCAGGCGGCGCCGCTGGATTGGGCCGCAGGGGTGTGGAGCGAAGCGCTGGTGCAGGCGCTGACCCAGGCGCCGAAAACGCTGCTGGCGCTGCTGGACCGCGCCGGCACGGTGCTGGCAGCCAACCGCGCCCTGGAACAGCAGGTTCTGCCGGATGGCAGCGGGCTCGTAGGAAAGCCGGTGTGGGCGCTCTTCCCAGGGTTAACCACCGAAGCACGCCAGGCAGTCCTGGAACAGGTGATTCAGGGCCGCAGTCCGTCCGGCTGAAAGACCACCAGGGCAATCAGTCTCTGGACGGGATGTTGTTTCCATTTGTAAGCGCTCAGCCGAGCGACGTGCAGGCGGTGCTGCTGGCCCGGGATATCAGCGAATTTGAACACAACCATGCCGCGATGAGCCAGGCCTCCGAAGTCATCCGGCTGGACCTGGAACAGCGCGTCCTGGAGCGCAGCCAACAGCTGACGCGCGTCAACCAGGAACTGCGCAACGAAATCTTGCTGCGCCGCCTGGCGGAACAGCAGTACCTGCGCAGCACCCGCCGGGCAGAAGCCCTGGCGAACGTGGCGGCGCGCCTGAACACCCAGTTGGATCTGCAGCCGCTGCTGGAAACGATCACCCAGCAGACGATCCTGGCGCTGAACTACCCCGTCTGCTGCCTGTTCCTCTATGATGAAGAGAACGACCGCCTGACGGTGACAGCGATGACCGGGTTGGCCTACGCAGACGGGCAGAAACCCGGTTTCCCACGCGCCCTGTATGACAGCTACCGGCTGGCGGTGGGACCGGTGGTGGTGATCGCCGACGTGCCCAAGATGCCGGGCGAGTTCGAGCAGGTGATGCTGCGCAGCCTGCCGCTGCGCACGATGATCCTGGTTTCGATGCAGAGCGGGGAAGAACTGGTGGGGGCGCTGATGGTGGCCTCCCAGGATGACGTTCACCTGCCCACCCATGATGAAGTGCTGCTGCTGCAAGCGCTGGCCGAACAGGCTACGGTGGCGATCTCAAACGCCCGGTTGTTCCGGGAGGTGAACGAAAGCCACGAGAGTCTGCGTCTGCTTTCAAAGCAGTTGGTGAACGCCCAGGAAGCCGAAAAGCGCCGGCTGGCGCGCGAGCTGCACGACGAAGTGGGGCAGATGCTGACCTCGCTCAATCTGAACCTGGGGGCGATCAACCAGGGGCTGGAAGCGCCGCAGCCCAGCCGCCGGCAGGTGCATGAGCAGATTGAGCAGACCCGCCAGATGGTGGATCACCTGCTGCAGCAGGTGCGCGACATGTCACTGGACCTGCGGCCGTCGATCCTGGACGACCTGGGGCTGCTGCCCGCCGTGCTGGCGCTGACCGACCGCTACACGGCGCAGACCGGGGTGCAGGTGGCGCTGCGACACAACGACCTGGCGCGGCGCTGTCCGCCGGAGATCGAAACCGCAGCCTTCCGCATGATCCAGGAAGCGCTGACCAACGTGGCTCGGCATGCCCAGGTTGAAACGGTAGCCGTGCGCCTGCTGTCCGGCCCGCTCAGCCTGGTGGTGCAGGTGGAGGACAACGGGGGGGGGTTCGACCCCGAGCAGGTAAGGCGCCTGGCCTCCTCCGGACTGTCAGGGATGCAAGAGCGCGTGCGCTTGTGCGGCGGCAGCCTGCAAATCGAAGCCCATCCCGGGCGCGGCGCCTGCCTGACCGCCGAATTCCCACTCGATCCGCCGATGGAAACACCCTACTGGACTGCTCGTGATCCTGCAGCCCAGGCTGGAGAGCCATGATGAGCGATCTTACGCCGGACAGCCGCGACCTCATCCATGACCGCCAGGCGCTGGACGACCTGCAGCTGACCTACCAGGCATTTCTGACCGTGCTGCACGAACCAGAGATGCTGTTCGCCATCCTGGACGCACAAGGCCGCACCCTGATGGCCAATGAGACGCTGGCGCGCAGCCTGCACCGCAGCCCGGAGCAGATGACCGGTCGATTGATCTTCGACTTGATGCCGGTTGAGGAGGCGAAATTCCGCCGGGATGTGTTCGAGCAGGTGGTGCGCGCGGGCGAAGCGCTGCGGGTCGATGACCTGACCGACAGTGGGAAGATCTTCGACAGCTCGGTGTTCCCAATCTTTGACGCCCAGGGGAAGCTGGCTAAGGTGGTGGTGCTGGCGCGCGACGTCACCGCGCACAGGCAGATGGAAGCAGCGCTGCGCGCCAGCGAAGCGCGCTACCGGGCGCTGACGGAGATCGCCCCGGCTGCCATTGTGATGACCGACCTGGGCGGGAAACTGCTGCTGGCCAATCCCAGCTTTGCGCGCTTGATGGGATATTCAAACGCCGAGGCCGCACTGGGCGAGATCGGGATCGTGCAGCGCATTTTCAGCGCCCATGACCAACCGGCGCTGGAGCGCCTGCTGGCGCGCCTGCTGGCCGGCGGGCAGGTGGGGCCGGCCGACCTGGAGGTGCAGCGCAAGGACGGTGAGCCGCGCACAGTCGCCGCTCACGGAGCGGTCCTGCCAGGCGAGACCGGCGCAACGTTGGGGATGATCATCTACCTGCAAGATGTGACTGCAACGCGCCACGAGCACCGCGAGCTGCTGTTGGCGCGCCGCGAGTTGGAGCAGCGCGTCCAGGCGCGCACCGCCGAACTGGAGCAGATGAACGAAAGCCTGCACAACGAGATCCTGGCCCATTACGAAACCGACACGGCGCTGCGCCAGGCGGCGGCCCGAGCCAACGCGCTGGCCCGGGTGGCCGAGCGCATTAACGCCGAGCTGGACCTGACCGCCACGCTGCAGGCGATCTGCGACGAGACCGGGACGACCCTGGGCTACGAGCACGGCGCCATCCTGCTGTACCGCGAAGACCAGGATGCACTGGCAGCCGCCGCCGCCTCCGGCGCGCATCACCTGCCGGTCGAGCTGATCCCCCCGGTCCCGCGCCGGCTGTATGAGAGCTATCTCGAACGGCTGGGCAGGGTGATCATCATCCCCGATTGGCGCAGCCTGCGCGAGCGTTTCCCAGATTTCGTCAACCGCCTGGATATCCGCACGGTCGTGAGCGTGCCGTTCTACCACGATGGCGACCTGCCAGGCGCGATG
>JBJSYW010000268.1:0-5984 GCA_046089985.1 Chloroflexota bacterium | reverse complement strand
CTTAGATAACCAGGCGCGGCGGGCGGCCTCCAGCAGGGTGAAGGTGCCCATCACGTTGGTGCGCATGAACTGCTCGATACCGTGGTGCATTTCGCCGCCGAGACCCACGTCGACCGCTCGATCCACGGTCCCGAGCAGTTCATGCGCACCAACGTGATGGGCACCTTCACCCTGCTGGAGGCCGCCCGCCGCGCCTGGTTATCTAAGGAACGCCCGGCCCCGGCCGCGGTGCGTTTCCACCATGTTTCGACCGACGAAGTCTTCGGCATGCTTGGCCCGGATGATCCGGCCTTTGAAGAGCGCACCCCGTATGCCCCGCGCTCGCCCTATGCCGCATCCAAGGCCGCCGCCGACCACCTGGTGCGCGCCTACGGGCACACCTATAACCTGCCGTTCACGCTTACCAACTGCTCGAACAACTACGGCCCGTACCAGTTCCCCGAGAAGCTGATCCCACTGATGATCTTGAACGCCTTGCAGGGCCGCCCGCTGCCCGTCTATGGCGATGGCCAGCAGGTGCGCGACTGGCTGCATGTGCTTGACCATTGCGAAGCGATCTGGCGCGTGGTCTGCGCCGGGCAGGACGGCGTCTCGTACAACATCGGCGGCGATAATCAGCCCACCAACCTGGATGTGATCTACAGCCTGTGCGATGCGCTGGATGAACTGGCCCCCGCCTCGCCCTACGCCCCGCACCGCGCGCTGGTGCGCTTTGTGGCCGACCGTCCGGGTCATGACCGCCGCTATGCGATGAACATCGAGCGCATCCGCAGCGAGCTGGGTTGGGCGCCGCGTCGCACGCTGCAGTACGGGCTGGCCGAAACCGTGCGCTGGTACCTGGAGCACCCCGACTGGGTGGACGCGATCCGCAAGCAGAGTGATTACCAGGGTTGGCTGGATAGGAACTACGCCGCCCGGGCGTAACCCCGAAGAGGAGGCAGACTTCATGAAGGGAATCATCCTCGCCGGCGGGCATGGCACCCGCCTGTACCCGCTGACTCTCGGCCTGAGCAAGCAGATCCTGCCGGTTTACGATAAGCCGATGATCTACTACCCGCTCTCGATGCTGATGCTGGCTGGGATCCGTGAGATCCTGGTGATCAGCACCCCCAGCGCCCTGCCGGCTTTCTGTGATCTGCTGGGCGATGGCAGCCAGTGGGGCCTGCGCTTTACCTACCAGGAGCAGGCCCAGCCGCGCGGTCTGGCGGAGGCCTTCCTGCTCAAACCCGAGTTCATGGACGGCGAGCCGGTCTGCCTGATCCTGGGCGATAATATTTTCTTCGGCCACGGGCTGCCCGGCGCGCTGCAGCACGCCGCCCAACTGCAGCACGGTGCGCTGATCTTCGCCTATCCGGTGCGCGACCCCGAACGCTACGGCGTGGTCGAGTTCGATGAGAGCGGGCGGGCCTTGAGCATCGAAGAGAAGCCCGCCCATCCCCGCTCGCAGTATGCCGTGCCCGGGCTGTACTTTTACGACCGCGATGTGCTGGAGATCGCCCGCAGCCTGCAGCCCTCCGGGCGCGGCGAGCTGGAGATCACCGATATCAACCGGGCCTACCTGGCGCGCGGCGACCTGCGGGTGGAAGTCATCGGCCGCGGGGTGGCCTGGCTGGACGCCGGGACGCACGAATCGCTGCTGCAGGCGGCCAATTTCGTCCAGGCGGTGGAAGAGCGCCAGGGGATGATGATCTCTTGCCCCGAGGAGATCGCGTACCGCATGGGCTACATCGACCGGGAGCACCTGCAGCGCCTGGCCGAGGGACGGGTGGCGTGAGCGCTCGCCGCCGGCTGCTGCTGGTGGGCAAGACCGGCCAGCTGGGCTGGGAGCTGCAGCGCGCCCTGCTGCCGCTTGGCGACCTGCTGGCCCTGGATTACCCCGAGCTGGACCTGGCGCAGCCGGAGGCGGTTTCCAGCCTGCTCGCCGGGCCGCCGGCCGACCTGATCATTAACGACGCCGCCTACACCGCGGTTGACCGGGCCGAGCAGCAGCCCGAGCCGGCGATGGCGATCAACGGCCGGGCACCCGGCCAGCTGGCCGAACTGGCCCGCCGGTGGGGGGCGGCCCTGGTGCATTTCTCTACCGATTTCGTCTTCGACGGCCTGAAAGGAGCGCCGTACGTCGAGAGCGACCTGCCCCGCCCGGTTAACCAGTACGGGCTGAGCAAACTGGCCGGCGAGCAGGCAGTGGCCGCGGCCGGCGGAGCGTATCTGGTGCTGCGCACCAGCTGGGTGTACAGCACCCGTCGCGACAGCTTCGTCGCGAAGGTGCTGGAGTGGTCGCGCACCCAGCCGGAGCTGAAGGTGGTCAACGACCAGGTCGGCAGCCCTACCTGGGCGCGGGCGCTGGCCGAGATCACCGCCCAGCTGCTGGCCCAGGCGCTGGTCAGCACAGACCCGTACGCCTGGCTGGCCGAACGCCGCGGCGTGTATCACCTGGCCGGGGACGGCGCCGCCAGCCGCTACGAATGGGCGGCCGAAATCCTGGCCCTCGACCCGCACCCCGAGCTGCGCCAGGCCGGCCGGCTGCTGCCCGCGCTGACCGCCGATTTCCCGGCGCCGGCCTGCCGCCCGCCGTTCTCTGCGCTGGACTGCGGGCAGTTTGCCCGGGTCTTTGGCCTGCAGCTGCCCGATTGGCGGGTCGCCCTGCAGCTGGCGCTGCAGACCTGATCCACGGGAGGCTGGGCTGTCATTGATCACTGGAGGCGGGCTTTCCCCGGGGCAGATCGAGCAGATCAGCGCGTGGATCGCCGGCCGGCTTAGCCCGCAGACCGTGCTGCACGTCGGCTGCGGGCAGGGTGCTTTAATCGCCGGTCTGCGGGCGGCCGGGGTGCCGGCGCAGGGCATTGACCTGCCCGATGCGCTGGCCGGCCTGCCCGATGCGCTGGCTCCTTACTGCCGGGCGGCCGGCCTGCCCGGCCAGGTCGACGGGCAGGTTGACCTGGTCGTTTGCTTCGGCCGGCCCGACCTGTTTTCGCCGCAATCTGCCCCCGCGCTGCTGGACGGGCTGTGCCGCTGCGCCGGCCGGCTGCTGTTCCTCCCGCCGCCATATACCCCGGCCGCGGCCGGCGCGCCGCTCTCCCCGGGGCAGCCGGATGAAGTCCGCCCGTCGCCCGGTTGGTGGGCAGCCGAGTTCGCCCGGCGCGGCTTTTACCATGCCCTCGACCAGGACCCCGGCGATGCCCTACCCGGGGGGATGCTGTTTCGCAAAGGGCAGCCGGCGCCGGCCGAGCTGGTGTGGGCCTATGAGGACCGCCTGTGGCAGGCGCGCTGGGAGAATGAGGCCCGTCGGGCGTTGGAGGTCGAGCTAAGCCGGCAGATCAGCGAGCGTGAAGAGAACGTTATGGGCCGGGCGGCTGCTTTCGTCCGTGAGGCCACCGGCAGCACCACCTACCGCTTCACCAACCTGCTGATCCGCCTGAGCCTGGCACTGTTCCCGCTGGGCAGCCTGCGCCGCCGGGCGGCCGCCGGGCTGATGGCGCGCCTGCTCGATTCGGTTCGCCTTGGCCCTTGGCGTGTATTCCGCGCCGACCTGGGCCGGCTGGCGGCCGCGATGCGGTTCTTCGTCCGCCACCACAGCGCCGCCCCGGCTCCGCGCCGCGGCCGGCCGCTGGCGGCCGCGCCGGTTCCCGCTCCACCGCCGTCGGTCCCCGCTCATACGGAGCCGGTGGACGTGGTGGTGTGCGTGCATAACGCCCTGCCTGACGTGCAAGCCTGCCTGGCGGCGCTGCTGGCCCATACCCCGCCGCCCTTTAGCCTGGTCCTGGTGGACGATGGCAGCGAACCGCAGACGGCCGTCTGGCTGGATCAATTTGCCGTCGCCCACCCGGCTCAGCTGCTGCGCAATGCGCAGGCGCGCGGCTACACCTGCGCTGCCAACCAGGGGCTGCGCGCTGCCCAGGGCGAGTTCGTGGTGCTGCTCAACAGCGATACGATCGTCGCCGCCGGCTGGCTGGACCGGCTCCTGGCCTGCGCCCGGTCGGACCCGCACACCGGCCTGGTTGGGCCGCTTTCCAACACCGCCTCCTGGCAGTCGATCCCCGAGCTGCACGACGGGGGAGATTGGGCGCACAACCCGCTGCCAGCGGGGATGGATGTGGACGAGATGGCCGCCCTGGCAGCCCACTATTCGGCCCGCCTGTACCCCGAGGTACGCTTCTTGAACGGTTTTTGCCTGCTGATCCGCCGCCAGGTGATCGAGCAGGTCGGTTGGTTCGACGAAGAAAACTTCGGCCAGGGGTACGGCGAGGAGGATGATTACGCCCTGCGCGCCCGCCAGGCCGGCTGGAAGCTGCGTGTGGCCGATGATGTGTACATCTACCACGCCCAGTCGCGCAGCTACAGCCATGCCCGGCGTAAAGAGCTCGTCGAGCAGTCGGGGCGCCGCTTGTTTGCCAAGCACGGCCGGGAGACGGTCGAAGCCGATGCGCAGTTTAGCCTGCAGCACCGCGAACTGGCAGGCATCCGCGCCGCCGGACGGCAGATCATGGAGCGCCGGCAGGCGCTGGCGCTGGGCCGCGCCCGCTATGCCGGGAAGCGCCTGCTGGCGCTGCTGCCGGTGGCGGCCCCCGGCGGCGGGGCCAACATCGTCTTTGCCGAGGTGCGCGCCATGCGGGCGATGGGCGTGGAGGTGCAGATCTTCAACCTGGAAGCCCTGCGCCCGCAGTTCTGCCAGGCCTACCCGGATGTGGACCTGCCGCTGATTTTCGGCGCTCCCGAGCAGCTGTCCGAACTGGCCGCCGGTTATGACGCGCTGCTGGCGACCTATAATATCGCCGTACCCTGGCTGGCCCCGGCGCTGGAGTGCAGCCCGCGGCTGGCAGCCGGTTATTATGTGCAGGATTTCGAGCCGCTGTTCTACCCGCCCGGCAGCCCACAGCACCAGGCCGCCCTGGCTTCGTATACCCTGCTGCCGGGGCTGCGCCTGCTGGCTAAGACCGCTTGGACGCGCGACGCCGTCCGGCAGCACACCGGCGCGGTCTGCCGCGTGGTCGGCCCCAGCCTGGATGTCGACCTGTTCCGCCCGCGCCCGCGCGGCCTGCCGGGGCTGCGCCCCGGCGCGCTGCGGCTGGGGGCGATGGTGCGCCCCTCCACCCCCTACCGGTCGCCGGCGCTCACCATGCAGGTGCTGCGGGAGCTTTACCTGGCATATGGCGAAGCGGTGGAACTGATCGTTTTTGGCGCAGAACGCGATGAGATCGACCAGGCGGCCCTGCCCACCGATTTCGATTGGAAGCTGGCGGGCGTGCTCTCGCCGCGCCAGGCTGCGGCGTTGATGAACGAGCTGGATATCTTCGTCGATTTCTCATCCCACCAGGCGATGGGCCTATCTGCCCTGGAGGCGATGGCCTGTGGGGCGGCGGTAGCGCTGCCGCAGCAGGGCGGGGCGGCTGCCTTTGCCCGTCACGACCAGAACGCCCTGCTGGTCGACACCCGCTCCGTGGCGGCCTGCCTGGCTGCCGCCCGCCGGCTGGTGGACGACGCCGGCCTGCGCCAGGCGCTGCAGCGCCAGGCCATGCTGGACGCGCAGGCCTGCTTCCCCGAAGCGCCTGCGCTGCAGCTTTTGAGCGCCCTGTTTGACGGTTAACCGTATGCCCCGGCCGAAGCGCATCCTGGTCTTATTTGAACACGGCTACTCGTGGCGGCCCTACGGCAGCGCCTGGCTGCGCCTGCTGCGCCCGCTCAGCCACCCGGCCCTGCGGCCTCACTTCGACCTGCAGCAGTCGCTGGGCTACAACGGCGAGCGGGTCGACCTGGTGGTGGTGGACCGGCTGTGGCGCCCGGATGTCACCCTGGAGCAGGCGCGTGAACTGGTCAAGCGTGTGCGCCTGGGCGGGGCGCGCCTGGTGTATGCCGTGGACGATGATTACGCCGCCCTGCCTGACAGCCACCCCGAGCCGGGGCTGCGCGAAAAAACCGCCGTGGTGGACTGCTTTCTGGAAGCGGCCGATGCGGTGGTCGTTTCCAGCCAGGCGCTGAAAGAGCGC
>JBJSYW010000267.1:0-3039 GCA_046089985.1 Chloroflexota bacterium | reverse complement strand
GTTAACCGTACAGGCTCTGGAGCCATGTACAGTGTGGATTATCCAACGCGAGGCACTCCTCCAAATGCTAGATGCATCTCCTCAACTCTGCCGTCTGTTTACCCAGAACCTGGCAAAACAAGTTCACCATATGTTGAACTTGATTGAAGATCTGTCACTCCGAACGGTTGAGGGACGGCTGGCACGTTTTCTATTGGATCAATCTAGAGAACAAGAGACCAGGCGCCAGAAACCAGTTACGCAAGCAGAAATTGCTGTCCAGCTCGGGACTGTGCCCAGCGTAATTAATCGCACATTGCACAGACTAGCTGATGGGGGTGCAATTCGAATCGAACGCGACGGAATACTCATTCTCAATTCGCAGGAATTAGAAACGAAGGCTTTTGTGGGATGATCAGGTAACAATATTCGCTGACCTTCCTTTCTTCAACGGTTCACATACGGCAGGTAAAGCTCGATCCACTTGACTGGCATCACCACCAGCGTCACCGGGATGGTCACTGACTCCTGAATGGCATTCGCGGCTTGCAGCTGGCCTGGCCTGGCGCGTGTCGTGCGGATCGTGATTGTCCCCTGATGCACGCCCACGGCCAGCCCGGCCGGGTTGGCCTGCACCAGCAGCGGCTGGTCGTCCTGGCCGTTGGTGTGCGAGACCTGGATCCACGGCTGCGAGACCAGCACCTCCCAGCCCATCGTCCCGGCGCCCAGGTTCAAGATGGTCAGGTAGCTAAAATCCACCGGCGCCAGGTTAACCGGGCTGTGGAAGACCAGCTCGCCCGACCCAACCACCGAGAGTTTGGTTTCCGGCTCCAGCGCGGGGCCGCCTGCTCCACACGGGTTGCTGCCCTGTTCAGCCTCCTGGCTGTCATAATACGAGTCCCGGTCGCTATCGGGTTCGTTGGGGAACGTTCCGGCAGTGTACTCACCCAGGTTGGTCAGCCCGTCCAGGTCGTCGTCCAGGGCCGGGTCGCTGACCCCAAAGGCAGCTTCCCATGCGTCGGGCAGCAGATCGCCGTCGCCGTCCACCGGGTCGCCATAGGTTGCGGTGCGGAAGACCTCGCCGCTGACCTGCCCGACCAGGTTGTAGGCGCGCACGCCCACCCGGTAGCGCTGGCCAATGGTCAGACCACTGAGTGCTGCGCTGGTGACCGGCCGGATCAGCGGGCTGAGGCCTTCGCTGGCCTGGGTCTGCACCGCCGGCAGCACGCACCCGGTGGGGGCATAGGACACCATGTAGCCGTCCGCTCCGGGGGGTGGGCCCCAGGCGACCGACAGGTGGGTGGGGGTGGGAGCGACCCGCAGGTTGATCACCCGGCCCAGCGGCGGCTCCTCGTCGACAGGCACCTCTTCCGTAACCATGTCGCAGTCGGATACATTGCCGCTGGCGTCGTAGGCGTGGATGCAGAAGCTGACGTCATTAGCAGGCAGCACCCCGCCAAAGATGCCGCCCAGCCGGGCGGACTGGAACAGTGGGCTGGAGGCTTTTGGGCTGGGCAGCACGCGCAGGCTCTTGGGCAGCGCGGCGGTCTGCGACCAGTCGGGGATGTGGTACTCGACCCAGTAGCCGGCCAGGTCGGGGGTGACATCATCGCGCTGCCAGCGGATGAGCAGCCCGTCCTGGTATTTTTGCTTGCCCAGGTAAACCGGCTTGGGTGGAGGTGTGGTGTCGTTGATCACCACAGTGCCGGACGCCCAGGAGACAACTGCCGCGTTCGATTTTACACTGTCCACCACCCGCATCCCCACTTGGTACTTGCCCGAGGCCAGCCCGCGCGTGTCCCAGGTGTAGCTGCCCAGGTTGGCCTTCAGCCGGCCGACGATCGGCGCGCCGCTTGCCCCGGCCAGGATTTCGTGCGTTATGAGGTGCGTATCGGTTCGGAAGGTGAAGCGCACCAGCGCCCCGCCGTCGGGGACGATCAGCAGGATGTCTGCGCCATTGGCAGCGCCGCCCTCTCCGTAGTTCACCGCCCAGCTCTCGTTGAGGGCCACCTTGTACTTCCAGCTCCCTTCCGGCAGGTGCAGCGCCAGGCTGAATTCGTCATCGTTCTCGGTGGGCTTCAGCCAGCCCGCTAAATTGGCCGGGTCCCAATCCGCCCCGCCGATCTCGCTCAACATATCGCCTACCAGCACGACGATATCACTGTTTGGGCGGGTGGTAATGGCCTTATCGGACGAGTCAAAGTAGAAGGTGAGCGGGCCGCCGGAGACGGTCTGGGTGAAGGGGATGTTCGGGCCGTCGCGCTGGCCGTCCTGGCCGTAGTTTACCGCCCAGGTCCAGTTCAGGGCCACTTTGTATTCGTAGCTGCCAGCGGGCAGGCTGTTGGTCGCCAGCTTCCACACGCCGTCGTGGTTGGCGTCTTCGGCCAGGATAGCCGGACTGGCCGGGTTCCAGTTGCCGCCCAGCCCGGCCGGGGCCTGGTAGCTGCCGGGGAAGCTGACGGACAGGCTGGGGAAGGTGCGCGGCTTGATTATAGGGGCGTAGAACAGATCGGCCCGCACATCATCGGGTAGGTCGGTCCCGGCGCGCGTAGCGCTCCACTGCAGGGTGATCTGCCCGGCGCCGTTCGGTGTCGTGTCGGCCAGCAGCGGGTGGCTCCAGGCCACGTTGGGGGCAGGCGGGTCGGCGGCGAAGGTCAGGGCGTAGTAGCTGGTAGCGGTCACATTCTCCAGGCGCACCTGCCACGTACCGCTGGGGATCAGGCTGCCGCTGGTGGGCGAGGCGGCGAAGGAAATCATCCGCCCGTCGAGCGTGGGTTCCGGGGTGGTGATTTCCACGCCGTTGGCCGCCGCGTTAGCCGGGGTGATGACCGTGCCGTCTGGCTTGATCAGGCTCACTTTCAATAATCCATTCAACCAGGTGGCGACGAACAGCGCCCGGTTGGTCCCGGCCGGGACGGTGAAGGAGCATTCGAACACGGCCGGGTTGGCGGTGGCGCAGGTCTGGCTGCCATCAGTGGGGACAACATTATCAAAGGATGTCTTATAGCCGAAGGTCAGTGATTGGGCAGCCGGATTGGAGCTGATCGGCGGCGGGTTGGC
>JBJSYW010000266.1:0-4584 GCA_046089985.1 Chloroflexota bacterium | reverse complement strand
GGGCGTGGACGTGGGCGCGAAGGCCGAGTTCTATGCCCTGCTCACCCGTCTGGCGGCCGAAGGCATCACCATCCTGTTCTATTCCAGTGATGATGAAGAGCTGGTGGGATTGTGCGACCGGGTGCTGGTACTGCACGATGGGCGCATTAAAACCTGCCTGGCAGGTGATGCGCTGACCAAGGAGAACCTGGTCGCCGCCTCGCTGGGCGTATCCGACGCCGCGCCGGAGACTGAAGGAGGCCCCGAATGAGCCTCAACTCACTGATGCGCCGCTACCCGGCCCTGTTTGCGCTGACCCTGCTGGTCACCGCCCTGCTGGTCAACCTGTACCTGCAGCCCAATATGTTCGCTGGCGGCACGCTTAACTCGAACCTGCGCGTCTTCCTGCCGGTGGTGCTGCTGGCCGCCGGACAGGCGGTGGTGATCCTGGCCGGGGGCATCGACATCTCGGTCGGGGCGATCGTTTCGATTGTCAATACCATCCTGGCCACGCGCGTCGGGCTGGACGGTACACCGCAGGCGATGTGGCAGTACGTGGGGCTCTCGCTGCTGGCGGGGGTGCTGTGCGGAGCGTTGAACGGCTTCTTTATCGCCAACCTGCGCCTGCAGCCAATCATCACCACCTATGCCACCAGCTTCCTGTTCGCCGGGCTGGCGCTGTACATCCTGCCCAACCCCGGCGGCGGCATCCCGTCAGCCATCGCCCAGCTGTACCGCTCCAGCGCTCCGCTGGGCATCCCGCTGGCCATTTATGTCATCGCCATCGTGCTGGCGCTGTGGGCCTACCTGCGCGCCACGCGCTTTGGCAACTACCTGTTTGCAGTGGGCGGCAATGCGCTGGCCGCCTACGAGACCGGCGTGCCGGTCACCCTGGTGCGCTTCAGCACCTATGTCATCTCGGGCTTTATGGCCGCCTGCGCCGGGATCGCCATCACCATGCTCAGCGGTTCAGGCAACGCCGAGATCGGCGCTTCGATGACGCTGAACGCCATCACCGCAGTGGTGATCGGAGGCACCGCCATGAGCGGCGGGGTGGGCGGAGTGGCCGGGCCAATCATGGGCGCGCTGACGCTCAACATCATCCAGAATATCATCTCCTTCGCCCAGATCGACACCTGGTG
Organism: Chloroflexota bacterium; assembly: GCA_046089985.1. Lineage (GTDB taxonomy): Bacteria > Chloroflexota > Anaerolineae > Anaerolineales > UBA4823 > RBG-16-57-11. The sequence continues at coordinate 3,463 of JBJSYW010000266.1, read as the reverse complement.
GGAGACCTTTGTCAAGGCGGCGATCATCGTCGCTGCGCTGGCCACCCCGGGTCTGATCAACCTGTTCCGGAGGCGCTCATGAACCTGCCCCGGCTGCGCCGTTTTTCGATCTCGCCGCCGCTGGCCGCGCTGCTGCTGGCCATCGTGCTGTTCGTGCTCTCCGGGCTGCTGCCGAACGGCTTCGGCAGTGACCTGAACGTGGCCCGGGCACAGGCGCTCAACATCCTGCGCCTGTCGGTCTTCCTGGGGGTGATCGCCGCCGGGCAGACCCTGGTGGTGATCTCCGGCTTTGAAGGCATCGACCTGTCGGCCGGGTCGGTGGTCACCCTGACCGCCATCCTGACCTACGTCACCGTCAAAGGCAGCGACGACAAGGTGCTGCTGGCGCTGCTGTACTCACTGCTGGTGGGCGCGGTGATCGGCCTGCTAAACGGGGTCGGCATCACCTTTTTGAAGATCTCGCCTTTCGTGATGACGCTGGGTATGTCGGGGCTGGTCAGCGGGCTGGTGATCATCATCAACCACGGCAACCTGCAGGGCAAGGTGGCCCCGATCATGACCCGCCTGATCGCCCGGCCGTTCTCGCCGGCCTTCCCAATTCCCAACGCGTTAATCATCTGGCTGATCTTCGGCCTGTTGATGTGGCTGCTGCTGGAACGCACCACCTTCGGGCGCAACCTGTTCGCCATCGGGGTCAACCGGGTCACCGCCCGCCTGTCGGGCGTGGACGTGACCGCCATGAACCTGGCGGCCTACTCGCTGGCCGGGCTGCTGGCCGGCTTCGGCGGCTTCCTGCTGGTGGGCAACACCGGGGTGGTGCTGATCTCGCTCGGCCAGCCCTACCTGTTCCCATCCATCGCCGCGGTAGCGGTGGGCGGGACGCTGCTTTCGGGCGGCAAAGGCAGCTACTGGGGCTCGATGGCCGGGGCGATCGTGCTGACCCTGATCACCAGCCTGCTAACCACCATGCAGATGCCCGACTCGGTGCGCCGCATGGTGTTGGGCGCCACGCTGCTGGTGCTGATCTCGATCTACGGGCGGCAGACCAGCCTGCGGCAGTAATGCAATCTATGTAAATCGCAAGACAGACCCTGATCGGGCATTCTTTACATCAAGGAGCATATGATGGCTAAAACCTTAAAAGTTGGCCTCATCGGAACCGGGTTCGTGGGTGATATCCACCTGGCATCCTTCCAGGGCTGGGTGCGCGACGCCGAAGTGGCGGCGGTCGCCAGCCCCAACAACGCTGCCCACTTTGCCAAAGAAAAGGGCGTGGCCAAAGCCTACGCCGATTACCTCCAGCTGCTGCAGGACCCCGAGATCGACGTGGTCGACATCGGCATCCCCAACGACCTGCACTGCCAGGTGGTGGTGGATGCGGCCCGGGCCGGCAAGCACGTGATCATCGAGAAACCGCTGTGCGTCACCCTTGAACAGGCCGACGAGATGATCGACGCCTGCAAGCAGGCCGGCGTGCTGCTGTGCTACGCTGAAGAACTGCTGTTTGCGCCCAAGTACGTGCGCATCAAAACCCTGATCGACGAAGGCGCCATCGGCGCGCCGTTCCTGGCCAAGCAGTCGGAAGAGCACCCCGGGCCGCACATGCCGTGGTTCTGGGATGTCAATCGCTCAGGCGGCGGCGTTATGCTGGACATGGGCTGCCACTCGATCGAGTACACGCGCTGGATCCTGGGCAAACCGCCGGTCAAGAGCGTGACCGCCTTCATGGGCACCTACGTCCACAAAGACCGCACGTTGGGCGAGGACCACACCTACGCGGTAATCGAGTATGAAGGCGACCGGATCGCCATGATCGAGAACTCGTGGGCCAAGGGCGGCGGCGTGGACGACCGGGCCGAGGTATATGGGCTGAAGGGCCACACCCGCGCCGACCTGCTGCGCGGCTCGTCGCTGCTGACCTACAGCGAAGAAGGATACGGCTATGCGGTGGAGAAAGCCGGCTCGACCCGCGGCTACACCTTCAACATGTTCGAGGAAATCTGGAACTACGGCTTCCCGCAGGAGATGCAGCATTTCATCAATGCCATCAACGGCAAAGAAACGCTGCTGGAGACCGGCGAGGACGGCCGCGAAGTGTTGAAGATCATGTACGCCGCGTATCAGTCGGCCGGCGAAGGCCGCAAGATCGAGTTCCCCTATGCGCCGCCCAAGGTCAGCAAACCGATCGACCTGTGGCGCAAAGCATAATGGATAACGAAGGACTCGTATGTTGAACAGCAAAACCATTACCTACCAACAACTGGCCAAGGTTATCGACCACTCGCTGCTGCGGCCCGAACTGACCGATCAGGATGTGATCGCCGGCTGCCGGCTGGCTGCCGGCTATGACGTGGCCAGCGTGTGCGTCAAACCCTGCCATGTGAAGCTGGCTGCCGAGCAGCTCAAGGGCAGCGATGTTCTGGTCACCACCGTGATCGGCTTCCCGCACGGCTCGAACCTGACCGCCATCAAGGTGGCGGAGGCCAAGGCCGCCATAGACGATGGAGCGGTGGAGCTGGATATGGTGCTGAACATCGGCCGGCTGCGCGGCGGCGACCTGGGCGGGGTTGAGGCCGATATCCGCGCCGTGGTCGAAGCCGCCCACGCCCGCGGGGTCAAGGTGAAAGTGATCTTTGAGAACGCCTACCTGACCGACGAGCAGAAGGTGCAGGCCTGCCGGGTGAGCACCGCCGCCGGCGCCGATTGGGTCAAGACCTCCACCGGCTTTGCCCCCAGTGGGGCCACCTATGACGACCTGCGCTTAATGCGCGCCAATATCGCCCCGCACATGCAAGTCAAGGCCGCCGGCGGCATCCGCACCCTGGACGCGCTGCTGGAAGCGATCGACTGCGGGATCACTCGCTCCGGCGCAACCGCCACCGCCGCTATTCTGGACGAGTTCGCCCAACGCCGCGGGAAGTAACCCCGCCGCACCAGGAGGAGAGAAGAGCATGCCAAAAACACTGAACAAGTCCACCGTGGGCGTCGGCATCGCCGGCACCGGCTTTATCGGGCCGGCGCACGTCGAGGGCCTGCGCCGCAGCGGCATCCCGGTATTAGGGCTGGTTGAGAACACTCCTGAGAAAGCCAGCGAGAAAGCCGCCGAGATGGGCATCCCGCGCACGTATCCCAGCTTTGAAGCGATGATCGCAGACCCGGACATCGACATTGTGCACCTGGCTACGCCCAACGTGCTGCACCACCCGATGGCCAAAGCCGCCTTGTTGGCCGGCAAACACGTGGTGTGCGAGAAACCGCTGGCGATGACCTCCGCCGAATCGGGCGAGCTGGTGCAGCTGGCAGCCGAGAAAGGCTTGGTCAACGCGGTCAACTTTAACATCCGCATGTACCCGATGGTCCAGCAGGCCCGCTCGTTGGTGCAGAGCGGCGCGATCGGCGATCTGTTCATCTTGCAAGGCTCGTATCTGCAGGACTGGCTGCTGTTCGAGACCGACTGGAACTG
>JBJSYW010000265.1:0-3660 GCA_046089985.1 Chloroflexota bacterium | reverse complement strand
CCGCGGCTGCCAGAACGCCGCCGAAGGCGACCCGCTGCAGATCGAACTGGCCACCTACAGCGAGTATGGGGTGGAACTGGAGCTGACCCAGCAGTTGATCGGCGAGATGCTGGCGGCGGTGGGCATGCAGACCGACCTGTCAATGGTGCAGGGCGCGATCCTGTGGGCCGATTCGGGCAGCGGCGGCACCGAGCAGAACGGCAATTTCGACCTCGACCTGTGGGACGACGGCTACCCCGGCATCGACCCCACCGATTACCTGTGGTACCTGTACCACTCTGAATCGACCCAGGTGGATAACGGTTGGAACGTAGCTCGCTGGAGCAGCCCCGAGTTTGACGCCCTGCTGGAGCAAGCCTATACCCTGGATGAAGCGGCCCGCAAGCAGCTCTTCTGCCAGATGGCCCAGGTGCTTGAAGCCGAACTGCCCAATATCCAGCTGTTCTCGGCCATCAACGCCGAGGCCTATTCCGCCCGCCTGGCAGGCGTGCAGTCATCGATTAACGACCTGGTCACCTGGAACGTGGCCGACTGGACCCTGATGAAGTGAAGCAGTACATTATTCGCCGCCTGCTGCAGATGGTTCCGCTGCTGCTGGTGATGAGTGTGCTGTTGTTTGCGCTGGTCAACCTGGCGCCGGGCGGTCCATTGGCCGGCAGCGGCCAATCGAAGCGCCTGTCGCCAGAGAAGGCCGCCACCCTGCGCCGGCAGTATGGGCTGGACCAGCCGCTGCCGGTGCAGTATGTCGTCTGGCTGTTTGGCAACGACTGGATGAAGCTCGACCTGGACGGCAACGGCCAGGTGGATGGCTATGGCAGCCGGCGCGGCGTGCTGCGCGGTGATTTTGGCGTGTCGTACCAGAGCCGCAAACCGGTGCTGGACGAGATCAAGAGCCGCCTGCCCAACACGATCTACCTGATGGGCATCACCCTGCTGGTGGTGGCGCTGATCGCCATCCCGCTGGGGGTGATTTCGGCCGTCAAGCAGTACTCGAAGTTCGATATGCTGGCGACCACGCTGGCCTTTATGGGCCAGGCGGTGCCAGAGTTTTGGCTGGGCCTGGTGCTGATCATCGTGTTCTATGGGCTGCTGCGCAGCCCGGTCACCGGCGAGCCGCTGCTGCCTGCCGGCGGTATGTATACCGTGGGGGCTGAATTCTCGCTGCTGGATTGGGCCAGGCACCTGGTGCTGCCGGTGCTGATGGGCATGGTCGGCTGGGTGGCCTGGTACTCGCGCTTCCTGCGCTCCAGCATGCTGGATGTGATCAACAAAGACTTTGTGCGCGCCGCGCGCGCCAAGGGCGCTTCGTGGCAGCGGGTGCTCTTCCGGCATGCGCTGAAGAACGCCGCCATCCCGCTGGTGACGGTTTTTGCCCTGGACCTGCCCTATATCTTCGCCGGCTCGGTGTACGTGGAGCTCATCTTCGCCTGGCCCGGCATGGGCCGCCTGTTTTACCAGGCAGCCCTATACCGCGACTACCCGGTGCTGATGGCGGTGCTGGTGGTGGTCTCGGCGATGGTGCTGGTCTCCAGCCTGCTGGCCGACATCCTGTATGCGGCCCTGGACCCACGGGTGCGCTATGACTGACGTGATCATCGAACCCAAGACCCCGGGATACGAAGCCGGCGGCGTGAGCGGGCTGCACCTGCCCGCCCCGGTCGAGCCGTTTGGCATGTGGGCGCTGGTCTGGCGGCGCTTCCGCCGCCACCCTGGGGCAGTGGTGGGGGTGGCGCTGTTGAGCCTGATCCTGCTCTCGGCGCTGTTGGCCGGGCTGTCGCCCTACTCGCCGACCGCCTCGAACACGGCTGAACGCTTTGCGCCGCCGTCGCTGGCGCACCCGTTTGGCACCGATGCGCTGGGCCGCGATCTACTGACGCGCATCCTGTATGGCGGGCGCATCTCGCTCTCGGTGGGCTTCCTGGTGGTGCTGATCACGATCGCCATCGGGGTGCCGGTCGGTTCGGTGGCCGGCTATTTCGGCGGCTGGGTCGACAACCTGCTGATGCGCATCACCGACGCCATGCTGGCGCTGCCGGCCCTGCTGGTGCTGGTGCTGCTTTCGGCGGTGCTGCGCGAAGTGGACCTGCCCTTCTTTAAGCGCAACGATGTGCTGACCATCGCGCTGGTGATCGGCTTCCTGTCGTGGATGCCGCTGGCGCGCCTGGTGCGCGCCACCATCCTGACCTTCCGCGAGATGGATTTCGTGCGCGCCTCCGAGAGCCTGGGCGCGTCGCACTTCCGCATCCTGACCCGCCACATCCTGCCCAATGCCATCGGCCCGGTGATCGTCGAAGCCACGCTCGAGATGGGCTACGCCATCATGGAGGAGTCGGGCCTGTCGTTCCTGGGGTTTGGCATCCAGCCGCCGGTCCCGTCCTGGGGCAACCTGGTCAGCGGGGCGCAGGAGTACATGTTAAAATATCCCTGGCTGGCGCTTTTTCCGGGGGTGATGATCTTCCTGACCGTGATCGCCATCAACTATATCGGCGACGGTCTGCGGGATGCTTTCGACCCGTATAAGATCCTGCACAAGATCGGGGAAGTATAGGGGAAGGATAAAGGAGGACGGATGGCACTCTCCAAACGCGAACGGGTCGATGCGGCGCTGCGCGGCGGCCCGGTTGACCGTGTTCCGGTGTCGGCCTGGCGGCATTTCATCCCCGAAGAGACCGGGGTTGAGGCGCTGGCCCAGGCCCACCTGCAGTTTTTCAACCGCTTCGACTGGGACTGGCTGAAGGCCAACCCGCGCGCCACCTATTACGCCGAAGCCTGGGGCAACCGCTACGACTATGCCGCCTATGACCGGGTCTACCCGCGCCTGCTGGACGGGCCGCTGAACAGCCCGGCCGGCCTGGAGTCCATCCAGCCGGTGAACCCGACCGGCGGTCCCTTTGCCGGGCAGCTGGAACTGGCCCGGCGTCTGAAAGCCGGGCTGGGTGGGGCGCACTTCATATTCACCGTCTTTTCGCCGCTGTCGGTGCTGGGCTTCCTGGCCTCCCGCCCGGCGCAGCACCGCGCCGATGTGGTGGTGCAGGAGCACGCCAACGCAGCGCTGCGCTGCATTCGCGAGAACCCGGCTGGAGCGCATGCCGCGCTGAGCGCCATCGCCGGGACGCTGGCGGGGTTTGCTGCGGCGCTGGTTGAGAGCGGCGCCAGCGGGCTGTTCTTCGCCATCGTCAAGCTGGCTCGCCAGGGTGTGCTGACCCCCGCAGAATATGCTGAGTTCGGCCGTCCATATGACCTGCAAGTACTGCAGGCGGTGCAGGGCGCACCGTTCAACCTGCTGCACATTTGCGGGCAAGCGGTGCACTTTGATGCAGTGGCCGATTTCCCGGTCCACGCGCTGAACTGGGCCGCGGTCAACCAGGGCAATCCGACCGTCGGTGACGCCTTTGACCGCACCCGCCTGGCGGTGGTGGGCGGAGTGGATGAGGACGGTGTGCTGCTGGACGGCGCGCCCGAACAGGTGGCTGCCGAGGCGAGCGCGGCGCTGCAGGCCGCTCGCGGCAGCCGGCTGCTGCTGGCTCCCGGATGCGCTGTGGCGATGTCGACCCCGGATGCGAACCTGGACGCGCTGCGCGCCGCAGTTGAGCACATCTGAGTCCCCTCGCAATCGATTTTTGCCTTCGCCGGCTTTCAATGCTATAATCAATTCGACCT
>JBJSYW010000264.1:0-3083 GCA_046089985.1 Chloroflexota bacterium | reverse complement strand
CGCCTTTTCCGCCTGACTCGCAGGTGATCGCGCCGGACGGCGCTCTGGCAGATGCGCCGCTCGACCTGCAGCGCCTGGCCGAGACCACCAACGAAGCGCTGGAGAACGCCGCCGGCGAAGCCGCCCAGCGCGCCTTCAACGTGGGCTGCGCCGCCGGGCTGACCCCGGCTGCCGTGCTGCTGGTCGCCATGGGGCTGGTCACCGGCTTCAGCGTGATCGGCAGCGCGCTGGTGCTGGTAGTGACCGTGATCGGCATGGTGGCCTTCGCCAACCTGGCTGCCGCCCTGGCGCGCGCCAATACGCTGAAGCGCGCCTATCACGAGCACATCCGGCCCGAGCTGGCGCGCCGGCTGCAGCAGGCCGGGCTCCAGGCAGCCGACTTCAACGCGGCGGCGTTCGCCGCCCTGCCGCCCGCCGCTGCGCTGCTGCAGTTCATCGATCCACCCCTGCCCGCCGAAACCACCCCCGCCGCCGAGCATACCGCCGGCGAACAGGAGAAAGCCCCATGACCCCAGATCAAGACCTGCCTGCCCCGATCGAGCAGTTGACCTACGAAGCCGCTTACGCCGAGCTGGAAGAGATCGTATCGGCCCTGGAGGGCGACGGCCGCTCGCTGGAGACCGCCCTGGCGCTGTACGAGCGCGGCCAGGCGCTGGCCCGCCGCTGCGCCGCGCTGCTTGACCAGGCCGAATTGAAGGTGCGCCAGCTGAGCGGCGATACGCTGATCGAGTTCAGCATCGATTCCTGAGCCGCACCGGCATGGGACAACCGATGGGTATTTTCAGCAACCCGCCGCTGATGGCGGCCCTGATCGCCTGGCTGATCGCCCAGCTGGTCAAGCCGCCGCTTGAATATATGCGCAAGCGCAAGTGGAACTGGGCTTTGCTGCTGCGCGCCGGCGGGATGCCCAGCTCGCACTCGGCGCTGGTAGCCGGCGCCGCCCATGCCACCGGCCTGTTCGAGGGCTTCGCCAGCCCCTATTTTGCCATCGCTTTCGTGGTAGCTGTGGTGGTGATCTATGACGCCACCGGCATCCGCCGCCAGGCCGGCAAACATGCCCGCATCATCAACCAGATGGTCAACGACCTGGCTACCGGTCACCCGCTAAAGCAGGAACAGCTGCGCGAGGTGCTCGGCCATACCCCGCTGGAGGCCTTGATGGGCACCCTGCTGGGGATCGCCACCGCCCAGATCACCTACTGGATCCGCTAGGAGCGCCCGGTGTTTGCTTCCGCCCGTTCAAACCCCACCCCCACCCCCGCCGGCGAGCGCGGCGCGCTGCCGCGCCTGAGCCGCGACGAAGCCCTGCGCCTGCTGGCCTACCTGGCCCCCTACCGCAAGGCGCTGGCGATCTCGATCGTTTCACTGCTCTTCGGCTCGGCCCTGGGGCTGATCTTCCCCTGGATCATGCAGAACCTGGTCAATACCGTCTTCGCCCAGGGCAGCCGGGCCGAGCTGGACCGTATCACCCTGCTGCTGGTAGGGTCCTTCCTGGTGCGGGGCGTGTTCTATTACTTCCAGAACTACTGGCTGGCCTTTATCGGTGAGCGCATCGTGGTCGACCTGCGCCGTCAGGTCTACGAACAACTGCACCACTTCAGCCTGCGCTTTTTCGCCGACCGGCGGGTGGGCGAGCTGGTCTCGCGCCTGACCTCCGACGTGACCCTGATCCGCGCCGCGCTGACCAACAACGTGGCTACCGTGCTCAGCCAGGCGGTGATGTTCATCGGCTCGCTGGCGTTGATGCTGGCGCTAAACTGGCGCCTGACCCTGTTCATCCTGGTGCTGGCCCCGCTGATCGCCGGGTCGGCTATGCTGGTGGGCGGGCGGCTGCGCCGCGGTTCCACCGACGTGCAGGACCAGCTGGCCGGCAGCTCGGCGCTGGCCGAGGAAGCGCTCAGCAACGTGCGCATTGTCAAGGCCTTCACCCGCGAGCCGTATGAAGTGCAGCGCTACGGGCAGCAGGCCGAACAGACCTTCCAGGCCACCCTGCGCCTGGCGCGCCTGCGCTCGGCCTTTGGCCCGTTGATCAGCTTCCTGGCCTTCGCCAGCCTGTCGGGCATCCTGTGGTTCGGCGGGATTGAAGTGCTGGCCGGCCGGCTGACCGCCGGGGCGCTGATCGCCTTCCTGGTGTATGGCGCCAACATCGCCGGCTCGATCGGTTCCTTCGCCGGGCTGTACACCTCGCTGCAGGAAGCCGCCGGGGCCGCCCGGCGCATCTTTGAGCTGCTCGACGAGCAGCCCGAAATCGCCGACCTGCCCAGCGCCCGCCCGCTGCCCACGCTGCGCGGGCGGATCGAGTTCGATGATGTTTCCTTCGCCTACCCCGGCGCGCCGGGCCAGGACGAAGCCCCCCAGGCGGTGCATGTGCTGCACAACATCCGCCTGTCGGTCGATCCGGGCGAGGTGCTGGCGGTGGTCGGTCCCTCGGGGGCCGGCAAATCGACGCTGTTCAACCTGGTGCCGCGCTTCTATGACCCCACCGGCGGCGCGGTGCGCATCGACGGGAGCGACCTGCGCCAGGTGACCCTGGCCTCGCTGCGCTCGCAGATCGGCCTGGTGCCGCAAGAGACGCAGCTGTTCGCCGGCTCGCTGCGCGAAAACCTGCGCTACGGCCGGCTGGAGGCCAGCGACGCCGAGCTGGAAACCGCCGCCCGCGCCGCCAACGCCGAGCAGTTCATCCGTGAGCTGCCCCAGGGTTACGAGACGCTGATCGGCGAGCGCGGCGTGAAGCTGTCCGGCGGGCAGCGCCAGCGCATCGCCATCGCCCGCGCCATCCTGAAAGATCCGCGCATCCTGCTGCTGGATGAGGCCACCTCCAGCCTGGACTCTGAATCGGAAGTGCTGGTGCAGGAGGCGCTGGAGCGCCTGATGCGCGGCCGCACTACGCTGGTCATCGCCCACCGCCTGTCGACGATCCAGAAGGCCCACCGCATCGCCGTGCTGCAGGCCGGGCGGCTGGTTGAACTGGGCGACCACGCCGGCCTGCTGGCGCAGGACGGGTTATATGCCCGGCTGTACCGCATGCAGTTCCAGCCGGCCGGGTAAGCGCTCAGCGCGCAGCAGCCGGCGGCGTGCGTCAG